>DASUYB010000023.1 GCA_036377595.1 Longimicrobium sp.
CTGGTTCTACGACCTGGACCTCCTGTGGCGGCCGCTGTTCTGGTCGTCCAACGGCGGCACGCTGAGCTCGCTGTACGTGTTCCTGGGCGGCGGCGGTCTGACGTCGGACCCGGTGGGCCAGCGGCAGTGCGTGAACTACGCCCTGTTCATCCTCAACGGCGTGTGCGTGCCGGACAGCCCGAAGATCGGCACGGTGGGGCAGGGTGTCGCGGGCCTGGGCCTCGACATCTTCCCGATCACGCCGGCCATCGGGATCTTCCTGGAGGCGGGCGTGCACGGCTACGACTCGCCCGCGCACGTGGGCGAGACGTCGCAGAACGCGTCGGACAAGTTCGCCTTCACGCCGTACGGCGTGCTGGGGCTGAAGGTCGGGTTCGGCAACATCATTCCGCCGCCCCCGCCCCCGCCGCCCCCGCCGCCGCCGCCCCCGCCGCCGCCGCCGCCCCCGCCGCCGCCCCCGGTGACGGAGCAGCCGGTGACCGTGTGCGTGGTGCAGAACGGCGCGCTGAGCACGGTGACGGGCTCGTACAACCCGAGCACGGGTGACACCACCGGCCTGCCGGGGATGGAGGCCAACGCCCAGAGCGCGACCTGGTTCATCAACAACGAGCCGATCACGTTCAATGGTCACCGCTACGTGAAGTACGGCCTGCCGCGCGTGCTGAACGTGGGCGACGTGAACAACATCGGCACGTTCGAGGGGGTGGCGGTGTTCGCGGAGCCGAGCGCAGCCACGCCGCAGGAAGTGATCTACGTGCCGGTCGGTTCGCGCTGCGAGTTCCAGCCGTACCAGATCGAGCGCAAGGCGGGCGCGGTCCGCGGCTGACGCCGCAAGCCGCAACAGCCTGAGATCGACGGAAGGGCGTCCCCGCGAGGGGGCGCCCTTCCGGCGTCTGGTGCGTGAGTGTGTCGGAGTCCGTCGGAGTGCGTGAGTGCGTGAGTGCGTGAGTGCGTGAGTGCGTGAGTGCGTGAGTGCGTGAGTGCGTGAGTGCGTGAGTGCGCCGTCAGGGCGGTCGATGCGCACTGCCGCACTCACGCACTTCCGCACTTCTGTTCCATCCGCGTCCGCTCCCCGTACATTGTCGCGCGAGCGAAGACCGGACTTTCACATCAAACCGATGGCGATTGGATGGAGACGGCGGCCGGCGGCGCGGAGGCGCTGAAGCGGAAGGCGGCGGAGCGCGCGGCGGAGTGGATCCGCGACGGGATGACGCTGGGGCTGGGCACCGGGTCCACCGTGCGCCATCTCCTCGACGTGATCGCCGAGCGGCGCGCCGCGGGCGAGTGGCGGGAGATCGTGGGCGTGCCCACCTCGGTCGACACCGAGCGGCGGGCGCGTGCGCTCGGCATCCCCCTGGCCACGCTGGCCGAGCGGCCGCGCATCGACCTCACCATCGACGGCGCCGACGAGGTCGACCCCGAGCTGCGGCTGATCAAGGGGCTCGGCGGCGCGCTGCTGCGCGAGAAGATCGTGGCCGCCGTCAGCGCGCAGCTGGTCATCGTCGCCGACGAGTCGAAGGTGGTGGAGAGGCTGGGGACCAGGGCGCCGCTCCCCGTCGAGGTCGATCCCTTCGGCGAGCCGGTCCAGCCCGATTTCCTGCGCTCGCTCGGCTGCGAGCCGGTGCGGCGGACGGGCGGCGACGGCGGCCCGTTCGTCACCGACGGCGGCAACCACGTGCTGGACTGCCGCTTCGCTCGCGGGATCGGCGACCCCCAGGGGGTGGAGCGCGCGCTGGCGATGCGGCCGGGGATCGTGGAGTCCGGGCTGTTCCTGGGGATGTCGACCGCGGCGGTGATCGCCGCGGCCGGCGGCGTGCGCGTCCTCCGGCGCGGGGAGGTGGCGTCGTGAGGCAGGTGAAGCTGGCCCCGTCGATCCTCTCCGCCGACTTCACCCGGCTGGGGGAGCAGGTCCGCGAGGCCGAGGAGGGCGGCGCCGACTGGATCCACGTGGACGTGATGGATGGGCACTTCGTCCCCAACATCACCATCGGACCGCTGATCGCCGCCGCGGCCAAGCGGTCGACGTCGCGGGTGATCGACGTGCACCTGATGATCGAGCACCCGGAGCGCTACCTCGAGGCGTTCGCGAAGGCCGGCGCGGACCACCTGGTGGTGCACGTGGAGACCTGCCCCCATCTCCACCGCACCGTGCAGCAGATCCGCGAGCTGGGCGTGAAGCCGGGGGTGACGCTGAACCCCGCCACCCCCGCCGAGGCGCTGTCGGAGATCCTCTCCTACGTGGACCTGGTGCTGGTGATGTCGGTGAACCCCGGCTTCGGCGGGCAGTCGTACATCCCCACCAGCACCGCCAAGATCGCGAAGATCCGGAGGATGCTCGACGAGCGCGGGCTGGTGGACGTGGAGCTGGAGGTGGACGGCGGGATCGTCCCCGAGAACGCGGCGGCCGTCGTCCGCGCGGGGGCGACGGCGCTCGTGGCGGGCTCGGCGGTGTACAACGCGCAGGCCTCCGTTGCCGAGAACCTGCGGCGGCTGCGCGCGGCGGCGGAGTCGGCCCTGCAGTCGTGACGGTGGACCGCTCCGCTGGCGCCGGTTATCTTTGCACCGCCGCCGGGATGGTGGAACGGTAGACACAGGAGACTTAAAATCTCCCGGGCGCGAGCCCGTGCGGGTTCGAGTCCCGCTCCCGGCATCGCATCGACGACGAGCCCCCGCGAGCCGCGCGCCCGCGGGGGCTTCGCCATTTCAACGAATCCGACGAATCTGGAAATTGGGTCCGCAGGAGTGCGGAGCGGCCGTGCGGCCGACCATCGGGGCTCGGCAGGACCGTTGCGATGCGAAGCGGGAGCCGCGGAGTGGCGCAAAAGCGGTCCTGAGATCCAAGATCTGTCCTTTTGCAATCCCTGGCTGCCGGATTGCTTGACAGTGGTGCAAGGCTGCACCATTTTGCAGAAACCTTCAACATCAGTCTGAAAAGGGAATGAGCGCCTCGGGGGCGGGCAGGGGCCGGCCGCGGGGGGCGGGGTCCGTGCGGATGCCGTCCGCACGGGCGCACAGGCCGCGCGCACTTGCCGGGCGCGGCCGGTTGGGCTACCTTCCGACCTGACGGACCCCCTGGCCACTTCCTGAGCCGCACCTGCACTCCGCGCCTCTCCGGCCCGGTCCGCCTTCCGCCTGTCCTTCACTCGTAAAGCAGCAGCCGAATTGAAGTTACCGGCACTCTCGCAGGCTCGCTCCGGCCGCGCACCGGCCGCCGGCGCCCCGGCGCCCCGCCCCGGTGCCTCCGCGAGCCACGGCGGTGCGCCGCGCTCACCCCGCCCGCACCAGGGCACCGCCTCCCGGGAGGAGTGATGGGTCTGATCGAGAAGTGCAGCCGCTACACGCGGGCCCGCGAGGTCCAGGCGTCGGGGTTCTATCCGTACTTCATCCCCATCGAGGCCAGCCACGACACCGAGGTGGTGATCGACGGCAAGACCAAGATCATGGTGGGCTCCAACAACTACATGGGGCTCACGCACCACCCGTACGTGCTGGAGCGGGCGAAGGAGGCGCTGTACCGCTACGGCACCGGGTGCACCGGCAGCCGCTTCCTGAACGGCACGCTCGACCTGCACGTGGAGCTGGAGGAGAAGCTGGCCGAGCTGATGGGCACCGAGGCGGCGCTCGTGTTCAGCACCGGCTACCAGACCAACCTGGGCGTGATCTCCACCCTGGTGGGGCGCGGCGACCACCTCTTCCTCGACAAGCTGAACCACGCCAGCATCGTCGACGGCGCGTCGCTGGTGTACGGCACCGTGCACCGCTACGCGCACGGCGACCTGCGCGTGCTGGAGCGGCAGCTGCAGGCGGTGCCCGACACGGCGCACAAGCTGGTGGTGACCGACGGCGTGTTCAGCATGGAGGGCGACATCGCCGACCTGCCGGCGCTGGTGAAGCTGGCGGAGCAGTACGGCGCCGAGCTGATGGTCGACGACGCGCACTCGATCGGCGTGCTGGGCCCCGACGGCGCGGGAACGGCGGCGCACTTCGGGCTGACCGACAAGGTGCTGCTGACGATGGGCACCTTCTCCAAGAGCTTCGCCTCGATCGGCGGGTTCGTGGCCGGGCCGGAGCCGATCCTGCACTACCTGCGGCACCACGCGCGCTCGCTGATCTTCAGCGCCAGCATGCCGCCGGCCTCGGTGGCCACGGTGCTGGCGGCGCTGGAGGTGATGAAGCGCGAGCCGGAGCGGCGCGACGAGCTGTGGCGGCTGACGCGGCGCATGCAGGAGGGGCTGAAGTCGCTGGGCTTCGACATCGCCGGGAGCGAGACGCCCATCATCCCCGTGGTGATCGGGGAGATGGAGGACACCTTCGTGATGTGGAAGGCGCTCTTCGACGCCGGCGTGTTCACCAACCCGGTGATGCCGCCCGCGGTGCCCGAGAGCCAGTGCCGCCTGCGCATCTCGCTGATGGCCACGCACACCGACGACCACATCGACGCCGTGCTCGAGGCCTTCGCCACCGTCGGCCGCGCGATCGCGGTGATCTGATCGCCCTCGACAACTGCGGCAGGACAACGGCAAAGAGCCGCCGGACCCCGGGTCCGGCGGCTCTTCGCTTGGATCCAGAACAGAAGGTCTCTCACAGAGGACACAGAGAACACAGAGGTCGACATCTTTTCTCCGTGGCCTCCATGCCCTCTGTGAGAGAATCAAGGGATTCGAGGATCCGCGACGCAGGCGGCTTCACGGTGAGTTTCTCCGCGCCTCCGCGGCTCCGCGTGAGACTCATGGGTATCCGTACAGTGAGACGAAGGTGCGGCACGGCGCGGCGCACGGTATCTTCCGCAGGCTGCGGCCCGGCGTCGCACGGGGATTGCTCTGGCGACGGCGCGGCCGGGACGAGGAGGAGCTGAGGCGTGACGATGGACGACGACGATCTGGCGGCGGGGAGCAACGGCGCGGGCGGCGAGGGCGGCGACGCGGCGGCGGTCGCGGAGATGGTGGCCGAGGCCGAGTCGCTGGGCGCCGAGGACCGCTGGGAGGACGCGCGCGAGCTGCTGCTGGAGGCGCTCCCCGACCACGAGAACGACGCGCTGCTGCTCTGCTGGCTGGGGATCGCCTCGGAGCGGCTGGGCGACGAGGGCGAGGCCTACGAGTTCTTCCGCCGCTCGCTGGCGCAGGCGCCCACCGATCCGTTCGTGCTGGCGGCGGCGGGGACCGGCGTGTCGGTGTACGACGACCCCGACGCGGAGGGCGCGCTGCGGCTGGCGGCCATCACCGCGCCGCAGTTTCCCTTCGCGCGCTCGGCGTACGGCGCCTACCTGGCGCGCGAGGGGCTGTTCGACGACGCGCTGCGCGAGCTGGAGGCCGCGCGCGACCTGGCGCCCGACGACGCGGCCATCCGCGCCGAGCTGGGGGTGACGATGCTGCTGGCGGGGCGCACGGCGGGCGGGGTGGACGAGCTGGAGGAGGCGCTGTCGAAGATCGACGAGCCGTGGCTGCGCGGGCTGTACGGCCTGGCGCTGCTGGAGACGGACCGCCGCGAGGAGGGCGCCGAGCAGCTCCACCGCGCCTCGAACGAGCGTCCCGAGGACGTGGAGATCCACCTCCTTTCCGCCCTGGCTTCCGCCGTGGAGGGGTGGGAGGACGAGGCGTGGGCGGCCATCGCGCGTGCCGAGCTGGCCGCCGAGGCGCTGGACGCCGACCTGATCCGCGAGGTGGAGGAGGCCGTGGAAGACGGCCCCGAGGCCGCGCGCCTCCTCCTGCGAGAGCACCTGGGCCCCTCGCTGCTGCGCGAGCGGCTCCACCAGCGCGACTGAGACACGACCCTGGCTCCGCTCTTTTCCCCCGGCCCCGGCGCGCCGCCGCCCGACGACGACCGCACGCTGGCGTACGGCGAGCCGCCGCCCGCGCCCGCCCCGCGCCCCGAGCCGCGCGCGCGCCGGCGCGACCGACGGCCGCGTGCGCCGCTGCCGGTGCGGCTGGTGCGCGGGGTGCTGCGCCTGCTGCTGATCCTGGTGGCCATCTGGGCGCTGCTGCTGGCGGCCATCGCCGTGTACGGCCGGCGCGACGAGGCGCGCGCGGCGGACGCCATCGTCGTCCTCGGCGCGGCGCAGTACAACGGCCACCCGTCGCCGGTGCTGGAGGCGCGGCTGGAGCACGCCCTGGAGCTGTACCGCGCGGGGCACGCGCAGGCGCTGATCATGACCGGCGGCCAGGCGCCCGGCGACACGGTGAGCGAGGCCGTGGTCTCGCGGCGCTGGGCCGTGCGGCACGGCGTGCCGCGCGGCGCCATCCTGGTGGAGACGTCGGGGATGACGACGCGCGAGTCGATGCGGGCGGTGTCGCGGCTGATGCGGTCGCGCGGGATGCGGAGCGCGGTGCTGGTGAGCGACCCGTTCCACATGCTACGGCTGAAGCTGCTGGCCAGGCAGATGGGGGTGCGGGGCTTCACCTCGCCCACGCACACCAGCCCGATTTCGCGCAACCCGGCGCAGGAGCGGAAGTTCCTGCTGCGCGAGAGCATCGGGCTGCCGCTGGCGCTGCTGGGGATGGCGTAGGGGGATGCAGGGGACAGGGGACAGGGGACAGGGGACAGGGGCGGACGGTCGGCGACGCAGGTCTCGGCCGGGCAGGGGATTGCCGGGCCGGAGAGATGCCGGGGCGAATGAATTCGCGGCAACAACCACACGAAGTCCGCCTTCGCGGACTACAGGCTCGGGCGCGGGTGAGATGGCGGTGCGCGCGGCAGGACTCGCCGCTGGGCTTGAGGATCTCCCCCCGCGCCGACGCGTGAGGGATGCGCGCCCGGAGGGCCGGGACACCGCCGCGCGTGACGGGATGCCGGGGGTCCGCATCGATGCCTGGCGCGGCGGGGGCCCGGCGCGGTTGGGCACAGTCGTATCGTGCCCTACCGCGCGCGCAGCCCGGCCCGGAGCGCAGCGGAGGGACACGCCCGCATCACGCAGTTGCAGTTGCTGTTGCTGTTCTCCCGACGACGCAGAGACCGAGAACGAGAGCGAGAGAGCACGGACGGAATGCAGATCCCGATCGAACGATACGAGCTGGACAACGGGCTGAAGGTGGTGCTGAGCGAGGACCACTCCACGCCCGTGGTCGCGCTCAACATCTGGTACGACGTGGGAAGCCGGAACGAGCTGCCGGGGAAGACCGGGCTGGCGCACCTGTTCGAGCACATGATGTTCCAGGGCACCGTGCACGTTCCCGGCACCAACCACATCGCGCACGTGGAGCGCGTGGGCGGCTCGCTGAACGCGTCGACCTACCTGGACCGCACCAACTACTACGACACGGTGCCGTCGGACCGGCTGGAGCTGGTGCTGTGGCTGGAGAGCGACCGGCTGGGGTTCTTCCTTCCCGCGCTGACGCAGGAGAAGCTCGACCTGCAGCGCGACGTGGTGAAGAACGAGCGCCGCCAGCGGGTGGACAACCAGCCCTATGGCGACTGGGACGAGCGGCTGCAGGCGCTGCTCTATCCCCCCGACCACCCGTACCACCACCCCGTGATCGGCAGCATGGCGGACCTGGACGCCGCCAGCCTGGACGACGTCGCCGACTTCTTCCGGACCTACTACGCGCCCGACAACGGCGTGCTGACGCTGTGCGGCGACTTCGACCCCGACGAGGCGCGGCGGCTGATCGAGCGCTGGTTCGGCCCCATCCCCCGCGGGCCGGGCGTGCCCCCGATTCCCGGGCGCCCCGTGCTGGAGCCGTTCAAGCTGGGGCGCGAGGTGCGCGAGACACGCGGCGGCGTGCCCCTCCCGCGCGTGTACCTGGCGTGGCGCGTGCCCGCGTACGGCACCCGCGACTACTACGTGGGCGACGTGGCCAGCGAGCTGCTGGCGGGCGGGAAGTCGGCGCGGCTGTACCGCTCGCTGGTGCGCGAGCGGCGCATGGCGCGCGGCATCGCCGCGTTCCTGCTGCCGGTGGTGACCGGCGCCAGCTCGCTGATCGCCCGCGGCAACGTGCCCGACGGCGAGGACCCCGCCGTGCTGGAGCGCGCCATGCGCGACGAGGTGGCGCGGCTGGCGTCGGGCGACATCACCGCCGCCGAGGTGGAGCGCGCGGTGACGGGGATCGAGGCGCGGCACCTGTTCGACCTGCAGAAGGTGAACGAGCGCGCCGACCAGATCTCGCAGCTCACCACCTTCTTCGACGATCCCGGCCTGATCAACACCGAGCTCGACCACTACCGCGCCATCACCGCCGACGACGTGCGGACCTTCGCGGCCGAGTACCTGACCGACGACAACCTCGTGGTGCTGACCTACATTGCCGACGGGCAGGAGGCGGGCTCGTGAGCGCCGTCGACCGCGCGCTCGCGCCGCCGCGGGGGCCGCTGCGCCCCTTCCGCTTTCCCCCCGTGCACCGCCGCCGGCTGGCCAACGGGGTGAACCTGCTGGTGGCGGAGATGCACAGCTTTCCCGTGGTCACCGTCGACGTGGTGTTCGACGCGGGCGGGCTGACCGAGAACCGCGAGCACGCCGGCGTGGCCGCGATCACCACCGCGCTGCTGGAGAGCGGGGCGGGGGAGATGGACGCCGACGAGATCGCCGAGCGGGTGGACGGGCTGGGGATTTCGCTCGATTCGGGCGTGTCGTGGGACACCGGGCAGAGCGGCTTCACCTGCCTGCGCGCGCGGCTGGAGCCCGCGTTCGGGGTGCTGGCCGACATCCTCCGCCGCCCCACCTTTCCCGAGCGCGAGGTGGAGCGCGCGCGCGACGAGCGGATGGCCACCATCCAGCAGCGCCGCGGCACGCCCAGCACGCTGGCCGACGAGGCGGAGAGCCGCTGGGTGTTCGCGCCGGGCTCGTCGTTCGGGCGGCCGCTGGGCGGGCTGCTGCGCACCGTGGCCGAGGTGTCGCGCGACGCGGTGGCCGCCTTCCACGCCGCCCGCTACCGCCCCGCGGGCGCCACCCTCGTGGCCGCGGGCGACGTGACCGCCGACGAGGTGCAGGCGCTGGCCGAGCGCTGGTTCGGCGACTGGGAGGGCGCCCCGGACCCCGTGGCCCCCGCCGACGTGCGGCCCCGGCTGGACCGCACGACGATCATCGTGGTCGACCGCCCCGGCTCGGTGCAGAGCGAGATCCGCGTGGGGCACGTGGGGATCGAGCGCGCGGCGCCCGACTACTTCGCGGTGTCGGTGCTGAACGCCATCCTGGGCGGCACCTTCTCGTCGCGGATGAACCTGAACCTGCGCGAGCGGCTGGGCTACACCTACGGCGCCTCGTCGTCGTTCGCCTCGCGCCGCCAGCCGGGGCTGTTCACCATGTCGACGGCGGTGCAGACGGAGGTGACCGCGCACTCGGTGAGCGAGATGCTGCGCGAGATGCGGGAGCTGCAACACGAACCGGTGACCGGTGCGGAGCTCGACGACGCGCGCAACTTCCTGGCGGGCGTCTTTCCCCTGGGCCTGCAGACGACGGACGGGGTGGCGTCGAAGCTCAGCACCATCGTCACCTACGGGCTGCCGGACGACTACTACGACGGCTACCGCGACGGCCTCCTCTCGGTGACCGCGGCCGAGGTGCAGGAGGCCGCCCGGCGCCGCCTGTGGCCCGACCGCGCCGCCGTCGTCATCGTCGGCGACGCGGAGAAGATCCGCGGCGAGCTGGAGGCACTGGACGTGGGCCCCGTGCAGGTGGTCGGCGCGGAGGAGATGGAGGCCTGATACGAAATCCGGGAATTTGGTTGATGCACCCGGACCGATCCCACGCTGACGTCATCCTGAGGCCAGCCAGACCGTAATCAGCGTCTGTACAAGCGTTTGCAGGCCGAAGGATCTATAATCGCGGCAGCACGAGGTTCGGTCGGACGCACCAATACTTCACCCGGATTCGGTATGACGCGGCTTTCGCACGCGGCCGGGAGACGGATCGATCTCACGCGGAGGCGCGGAGACGCGGAGGCGCACGCCGCGTCTCCGCGCCAGGCGATCTCCGCTCCTGCTGGGCAATTAGCATTGAGTTAACGTTCGTTCGAACGGGTTGAGCGGGGGCCGCTCGACCCGCATCTTCTTCCCGTAAGGTGACATGAGCGACACGCACGGCCCGGCCGGCGCGGGGATGGTCTCGCGCCGGCCGGTGCACAGGGGGCCGGTGGTGGACCTGGGGATCGACACCGTGCGCTTCCCCGACGGCTCCGTCGGCGAGCTGGAGATGGTGCGGCACTCGGGCGCCGCGGCGGTGCTCCCCGTCCTGAGCGACGCGGACGGGCCGGACCCGCAGGTGATGCTGATCCGGCAGTACCGCTACGCCACCGGCGGCTGGCTGTACGAGGTCCCCGCCGGGCGCCCCGACCGCCCCGGCGAGCCGTGGGACGACTGCGCGCGGCGCGAGCTGCTGGAGGAGACGGGGCTGGTCGCGGGCGAGCTGCGGTACCTCACCACCATCTGGACCACGCCGGGCTTCACCGACGAGCAGATCCGGCTCTACCTGGCCACGAATCTTTCCGGGGGGCCAGACCTCGTACGATCAGGACGAGTTCGTGGAGCTGGTGCCGATGCCGCTCTCCCGCGCGCTGGAGATGGTGCGCGACGGCGGGATCAGCGACGGAAAGACGATCTGCACGCTCCTCTACGCCGCCGGGTTCGTGTTCGGGATGTAGGCGTGTCAGACTGCCACGGCCGGGCGCGTTCAAGGGAGCAGGACGGCGGCCGGTGTGTCTTCCGGCGACGCACCGCGTCCCCCGCGGTGGACAGCCGCGCGACAGGGGCGGATGGGGCGGGCGGGAAAAAACGAGGCAGAATCAGGGCTTCAGCGCCTGCGGCCGCCGGGTACGACCCGTGCCTTTCCTCCGCATCCGGAAGCCTGCCACACAAGCGGTTCCTCACGAAGGGGGTTCCATGTTCGAAGTGCTGACCCACAGCCACTCGCCGCCCCGGCGCGGCCTCAAGACGCTGGACGACAGCGAGGTGGTGGCCGCGTTCCTGGCGGGGAACCGCCGCGCCTTCGACGAGCTGGTCGAGCGCTACCAGAACCGGCTGCTGAACTTCGTCTACCGCACCACCGGCGACCGCGAGCGCGCCGAAGACCTGGTGCAGGAGACGTTCATCCGCGTGTACCGGCACCTGCACCGCTTCGACCAGACCAAGAAGTTCTCGACCTGGATCTACACCATCGCCAGCAACCTGGCCAAGAACGAGCTGCGCAACCGCTCCCGCAACCCGCTGGTGCTGTTCCAGACGATCCTGAAGAACCGGCAGGAGGACCAGCGCCCGCTGGAGTGGGAGGACAACACCTACCGCCCCGACGATCTGTTCCGGAAGCGCGCGCTGAAGGCCCAGGTGGACGCCGCGGTGGACCAGCTTCCCGAGCATCACCGCACCGTCTTCATCCTGCGCGAGATGGAGGGGAAGACGTACGAGGAGATCGCCGACATCACCGACACCAACCTGGGCACGGTGAAGAGCCGCCTGAACCGCGCGCGCAACAGCTTCGCGCGGATCATCGCCCCGCTGCTGGACTGACCCCCGGCAAGGAGACGCGTTAGCGACGCTACCTGGTCCGACGAACGACGAGAGGGCGGGCTGCCGAGACGGCGGCTCGCCCTTCTCCGTCTCGGGCTATCTTGACAGAGAATTCTCACGCAGAGTCAGCAGGGTCAGCAGAGAACTGCGGTTTTTTAACTGCTAACCCTGCTGACTCTGCGTGAGCCAATAGGGATGTATGGTCGGGCACGAGGTCAGGAGATCTCGCCGGAGCTCACGTCCACCCCATCTTCATCTTCCCCTAATCTCGCTGGAACTCCAGAACGGGGCGCGCGTACAACGCAGCGTTGCCGGCCCACGGCGGGGCCGCACGGCCAACCAGCGGTGCTACCATGATCGACTGCGATACCTACCTGGCGCGCTACTCGGACTACCTCGACCACGACATGACCGTGGCCGAGCGCGACGAGATGGAGGCCCACGCCGACGAGTGCCCCCACTGCGCGCATTACGACCGCGTGGTGCGCCGCGGCACCGACGTGCTGCGCGACCTCCCCGAGCTGGAGGTGTCGGAGGACTTCGCCGACCGGCTGCGCTGGCGCCTGTACGCCGCCGACGAGGAGGAGCGCCGCGGCCGCCGCCTGGCCACGCCGTCGCAGGCCGCCGGGACGCTCGTCATCGCCGCCGTGCTGGCCGTGGCCGCGTGGGTGCCGCTGATGCGCCCGCGCCCGCACGTGGGCCAGCTTCCCGCGGTGGCCGCCTCGGCGCCGCGCGAGGGGACGATCCTCCGCCGCCTGACCGCGGGGCCGCTGCATCAGGAGGCCACCAGCCTGACCTCGCGGCTGGCGCAGATCGGCGTGAGCGTGCGCGAGATGCCGTATCACGACGTGGTGTTCCGCACGCAGGGGCCGCTGGTGGGGCAGCTCGCCGTGTTCTCGCCGCAGGCCGCCGCGGCGCAGCAGCCGTAACCCGTTCGCACTCCTCACGATCCACCGGCGTGCCGCAGATCTCCTACGACCAGCTGCAGCGCACTCTCCGCGACCGGGCCGCGGGGGGTGCGTTCTTCTTCCACGGCGACGAGGACTTCTTCCGCGAGGAGGCGGTCGGCCGGGTCGTGTCGACGTACCTGGACGAGGCCACGCGCGACTTCAACTTCGACCAGCTGCGCGGCGGCGACGTGGACGGCGACGCGCTGGCCTCCGTCCTCGCGACGCCGCCCATGATGGCCGAGCACCGCGTGGTGGTCGTCCGCGACGCGCAGGGGCTGGGGCAGAAGGCGCGCGAGGTGGTCGAGGCTGCGGTCAAGTCGCCCGAGCCGGGGCTGGTGCTCGTCATCTCCGCCTCGATCCCCTCGGGCTCGAAGGCCAAGTTCTACGACGAGCTGAAGAAGCACGCCACCTCCGTGGAGTTCAACCCGCTGGCCGCGGACGACGCGCCGGGGTGGCTGATGGAGGAGGCGCGCGGAACGCACGGGGTGGAGCTGGACGCCGACGCCGCCCGCGCCATCGTCGGCGCCATGGGGGTGGAGCTGGGGATGCTGGTGAGCGAGCTGAAGAAGCTGGCCGCCTACGCGGGCGACCGGAAGCGCCTCACCCTCGACGACGTGAAGGCGGTGGGCGGCGCCATCCCGCGGCAGGACCGCTGGGCCTGGTTCGACCTCGTCGCAGAACGCCGCTTCCGCGAGGCGCTGGACGCGCTTCCCGTCCTCCTCGAGCAGGGGGAGAACGGCGTGGGGCTGGTGATCGGGATGGGCGGGCAGCTGCTGAAGGTGGGGATCGTCTGCGCCGGCGGGCAGGGTGCGCTGGAGCGCGAGCTGAAGCCGTTCCAGCGGTGGATGGCGCGCCGCATCGTCCCCGTTGCTCGCAAGTGGACGCTGCCGGAGGTCGACGCCGCGCTAGCCGAGCTGCTGCGCACCGACCGCCTGCTCAAGTCCGCCTCCATGAGCGACCGCCAGGCCATGGAGGAGCTCCTCCTCCGCCTCTGGGCCATCCGCCCCGAGCGCGAGGGGCGCGCGGCGTAGGGTGACCGCGAACACCACCTGGATGCAACGGAGCCCGTGTCGCCCCATGGCGGCACGGGCTCGGTGCGAGTAGGAGACGCGCGTATCCGCCTAGTTCCCGTCGTTCACGGCGGCCCGGAATCCGGGGGCTCGCGTGCACCTACAGTTCCCACCTGGTGACGCAGTTGGCAGAAGCATCGGCCCGCGCCGGCGACGGGGGATTGAAGAAGCGCCTGTCCCAGTCCTCTGTGCCTCCGCGATCTCTGTGTCCTCTTGTGAAAATTAAGATCGTCCGACGCCCGAACGATCTTTCGGATTGGGGGATGACGATCATCCTCAGGGATGATGCGCGGATCTGCTTGCTCTGTGCATCTCCAAGGTCGTCCGGAGTTGCCGTCCGGCGGCCGCATGCGTAGATTCCGGCCACTTCCCGCGACCGATTCGCAGTCCCTGCGCCGGGCCTCCGGCGCGCTCCCCTCGCCCCGCCCGATGGCGTCCGACGACACTCCGCTGATGCTGCAGTGGCGCGAGGTGAAGGCGCGCCACCCGGATGCGCTCGTCTTCTTTCGTGTCGGCGACTTCTACGAGCTGTTCAACGAGGACGCGGTGGAAGGGTCGCGCCTCCTCGACCTGACGCTCACCTCGCGCAACAACGGCGGGTCGAAAGCGCCGCTCGCCGGCATCCCCGCGCACGCGCTGGACACCTATCTCCGCCGCCTCGTCGCGGCCGGCCGCCGCGTGGCCATCTGCGACCAGGTGGAAGACCCCGCGCTGGCCAAGGGGCTGGTCAAGCGCGCGGTCACGGAGATGGTGACGCCCGGCGCCATCTTCTCCGACACTCTCCTCGACGCGCGCCGCAACAACTTCCTGGCCGCCATCGCCGGGGATGCGGCGGGGGAGGGAAGCGTCGGCCTGGCGCTGGGCGACCTGACCACGGGGGAGATGACGGTGCGCCGCCTCTCCTGGGACGATCTCCCCGACGCGCTGGGGGTGTTCCAGCCGGCGGAGATCCTGCTGCCGCGCACCTGGGAGCTCTTTCCCATCCCCGGCGCGGCGGAGGTGACGCGGACCTATCGCCCCGACTGGCTGTTCGACGCGCGGACGGCGGCGGAGGAGCTGGGGCGGCACTTCCGCGTGGCCAATCTCGCCGGCTACGGCTTCGAGCCGGGCGACGAGTCGCTAGTGGCCGCCTGCGGCGCGCTGGTCGCCTACCTGGCCGAGGTGCAGCCGGCGGGGTTCGGGGGCCTGCGCCCCCCGCGGATCGAGCGGTCGGGGCACGTGATGGTGCTGGACGAGATGACGCGGCGGAACCTGGAGCTGGTGGAGCCGATCCGCGGCGCGGGAACGCAGGGGACGCTGCTGGGGGTGCTCGACGAGGCGCTGACGCCGATGGGCGGCCGGCTGCTGCGGAGATGGCTCCTCGCCCCGCTGGTCGACGTCCCCGCCATCGACGCGCGGCTGGACGCGGTGGCCGAGCTGGTGGAGTCCGACGCCGTGCGCCGCGGCGTGCGCGACGCGCTGGGCGAGGTGCGCGACCTGGAGCGGCTGGCGGTGAAGGTGGGCTCCGGCCGCGCGAACCCGCGCGAGATGCTGGCGCTGGCCGCCTCGCTCGGCCGCATCCCCCTCCTTCGCGACGCGCTGGGGGACGTGCGGTCGCCGATGCTGCGCGGCCTGCTGGACGGGCTCGATCCGCTCGACGAGGTGAGGGAGCGGATCGAGTGCACGGTCGCGGCCGACACGCCCATCTCCACTGCGGAGGGCGGGGTGATCCGCGGCGGGTGCCACGCCGAGCTCGACGAGCTGCGCGGGGTGCGCGACGGCGCGGTGGACTTCATCGCCCGGCTGCAGGCGCGCGAGCGCGAGCGGACGGGGATTCAGACGCTGAAGGTCGGCTTCAACCGCGTCTTCGGCTACTACCTGGAGGTCACCCGCACGCACGCCGAGCGCGTCCCCGGCGACTACATGCGCAAGCAGACGCTGGCCAACGCCGAGCGCTACTTCACCCCCGAGCTGAAGGAGTGGGAGGAGAAGGTCCTGGGCGCCGAGGAGAAGATCAACGCGCTCGAGGCGCGCCTCTTTTCCGAGCTGCGCGAGGCCGCCGCGCGCGAGGTGCCGCGCATCCAGGCCGTCGCCGAGCGGGTGGCGGCGATCGACGTCCTCTCCGCGCTGGCCGAGGTCGCCGTCCGCCGCGACTTCGCCCGGCCGGAGGTGGACGGCGGCTTCACGCTGGAGGTGCGCGGGGGACGGCATCCCGTCGTCGAGACGATGATGCCGCGCGAGGAGTTCATCCCCAACGACGTGCGGCTGGACCACGACGCGCGGGTGATGATCCTCACCGGGCCCAACATGGCGGGGAAGTCCACCGTCCTCCGCCAGGTGGGCCTAGTGGTCCTCCTGGCCCAGGTCGGCTCCTTCGTCCCCGCGCGCTACGCCCGGGTCGGCATCGTCGACCGCATCTTCACCCGCGTGGGCGCGTCGGACAACCTGGTCCGCGGGCAGTCGACGTTCATGGTGGAGAGGAACGAGACGGCGGCGATCCTCCATGGCGCCACGGCCCGGTCGCTGGTGCTGCTGGACGAGATCGGCCGGGGGACGTCGACCTGGGACGGGCTCTCGGTGGCCACGGCCACGACGGAGCATCTCCACGACGAAGTCGGCGCGAAGACGATCTTCGCCACGCACTACCACGAGCTGACGCGGCTTTCCAACCGCTTGCCGGGCGTGGTGAACTTCTCCGTCGCGGTCCGCGAGGTGGGCGACGACATCGTCTTCCTCCGCCGCTTGGTCGCCGGCGGCGCGGACCGCAGCTACGGCGTGGAGGTGGCGCGGCTGGCGGGGCTGCCCGAGAGCGTCGTGGCCCGCGCGCGGGAGATCCTGCGCGAGCTGGAGACGGCGGCCGCGCCGCAGCCCGAGGCGCCGCGGCACGAACCCGAGCTGCAGCTGGGGCTCTTCGGCCCGCCCATCCATCCCGCCGTGGAGAAGCTACGCGGGGTCGACGTGAACCGGCTGACGCCGCTGCAGGCGCTGAACCTGCTGTCCGAGCTCACCGACGCGGCGAAGGCATAGGCGCGCCGCTTCCATCCCCCCAGTGACAAAAACCCGCCGGCCGCGGCGAGCATGGGACGCTCGCCGCGGCCAACGCCGCCCTGGGGTGGAGCGCGCCGGCGGTGTTCGCCAACGCGCTGGGCGTGGGCGTGCTTGCCGGCGCCGACACCCTCCGCATCGAGCATCGCCCGGACGAGGCGGTGGAGGTGCTGGCCAGCGGCTCGCACGGCGGCGTACGGGGCCGCGGCGGCGCGCGCCGCCGGGTGGCGGGAAGCAGCTTTGCCGCGCCGGTCGTCACCGGGATCGTCGCCCTCCACCTGCAGCGCCATCCCGGCGCCCCGGCGGCCGGGGTGCACGACCTGCTCTCCCGCCTCGCCGTCCGTTCCGCGCCGTGAGCCGGGAGCGCCGGCCCGGGGGGCGGCGCGGCGGAGAGCGGCGGGTTGCTGGGACCGGCCGTCCGCGCCATCTTCCCGCGGAGATCGCCGCAGCGGCCCGCTGCGGCCTACCCGCACGCCGCAGCCGATGCTCGGACACGCCGCCCGCACCACCGCCCTGCTCGCCGCCGGACTGCTGCTCGCCGCCTGCGAGCGCGGGCCGGTGCCCGAGACGCCGCCGCGCCAGGTCTCCGCGTCGCCGTTCCAGTATCCCGAAGAGCTGTGGGACGCGCAGGTCGAGGGACAGACCACGCTCAAGCTCTTCATCTCCGAGCGCGGCACGGTGGACACGTCGAAGGTGGACCGCAGCAGCGGCTACCCGGCGTTCGACTCGGCCGCGCTGGCGGGAAGCCGCGAGCTGCGCTTCCGGCCGGCCACGCGCAACGGCCGACCCGTGGCCGCGTGGTTCCTCCTTCCCGTGCAGTTCGAGCTGAACGCGGCCGACTCGGCCGCCGCGCCGGCGACGGCGCCCGATACGCAGAGCCGGCAATGAGCGCCACCGAGAGCTTCACCGCGGCCGTGATGGCCGCGCCGCGCCACCAGCGGCCGTACGACAACGTGATGGCCACCATCGGGTGGACGCCGCTGATCCGCCTGAACCGCGTGGCCGCCGGGATCCGCACGCCGGTGTACGGCAAGGCCGAGTTCATGAACCCCGGCGGGAGCCTGAAGGACCGCATCGGCCCCGCCATCATCGAGGCGGCCGAGCGCGAGGGGCGGCTCCGGCCCGGCGGCACCGTCGTCGAAGGCACCAGCGGCAACACCGGCGTCGGCCTCGCCATCGCCGCCGCCATCAAGGGGTACCGCTGCATCTTCACCCTCTCCGACAAGTTCAGCCAGGAGAAGGTGCGGCTGCTGAAGGCGTTTGGCGCCGAGGTCATCGTCACCTCCGCCGCGCTCGCGCCCGACCATCCCGACAACTACGTGAACCTGGCCAAGCGCATCGCGCAGGACACGCCCAACGCGGTGCTGGCCGACCAGTTCTACAACCTGGCCAATCCTGAGGCGCACTACCGCACCACCGGGCCGGAGCTCTGGGAGCAGACGGAGGGGCGGATCACCCACTTCGTCTCGGGCTCGGGGACGGGGGGGACGATCAGCGGCGTCGGGCGATATCTGAAGGAGCGCAACCTGGCGGTCCGCGTCATCGGCGCGGACCCCGTGGGCTCCATCGTCAAGCAGTTCGCCGAGACGGGGGAGATGGGCGAGAGCGCGCCGTACAAGGTGGAGGGGATCGGGCAGGACAAGATCCCCGGCACGCTCGACCTCTCCGTGGTGGACGAGTGGCGCAACGTGGACGATCGCTCGGCGATGCAGCTGACCCGGCGGCTGACCCGCGAGGAGGGGCTGTTCGTGGGCGGATCGACCGGCCTGATCGCCCACGTCGCCCTGCAGGTGGCGCGGGAGGTGGACGACCCCGACGCGTGCGTGGTCTTCGTCCTCTGCGACACCGGCGAGCGGTACCTGAGCAAGGTCTACAACGACGAGTGGATGCGCGAGAACCGGCTGATGGACCCCGCGCGCCTCTCCGCCGACGACGTGGTGCGCGGGAAGAGCGAGACCTCGCCGCCGCAGCTGATCGCGGTGGCGCCCGAGACGCCGGTGCGGCAGGCGCTGTCGTTCATCACCCAGCACAACGTCTCGCAGCTTCCCGTGGTGTCCGAGGGCGACTGCGTGGGGCACGTGGGCGAGACCAGCCTGATGGGGAAGGTGCTGGAGAACACGGCCGTGCTCGACCAGTCGGTGCAGCACGTGATGGACGCGCCGCTCCCGGTGGTCGACGGGCACATCGAGCTTCCCGCGGTCACGCGCCTCCTCTCGCGCAACCCGGCGGTGCTGGTGCGCCGCGGCGGCCGGCTGGAGGGGATCGTCACCCGCTTCGACGTGATGCGCTACGTGACGAACGGCGCCTGATCTCGAGTCCCGGGGAATCGTTCGGGGCCGGCGGTCGTTTGATTTCACGCGGAGGACACGGAGATCACGGAGGCACGGAGGACCACGGTGAGTTCTCCGTGCCTCCGTGTCCTCCGTGTGATGATTCTTTCCAGGGACGGTCCAGGGCGATGTCGGCACCGTCGGCGACCTGACGTAAGTGCGCGTAAGTGTCACCCGGAGAGTGCACCCGCGGGTTCGCGAGGGCGCGTGGGGAGCGCGCCGGGAGCGGGGCCGCGGCGAGGTGTGGCGCAATCGTCCAGACGTGGCGCGGAAGGACGACGAAGTCCTTGCAACAAATTACCTAACAGTTACATTTTCGGCGTCCCCCGGGGTACTCTGATACGCTAGGTTGGCGCAGGACCTCCATACGGGGACGGATCCCCCATCATCACCACTCCAGAGGTACACTCGATGAAACGAGTTTCGCAGGCGGCAGCCTGGCTGCTGTGCGCGTTCCTGCTGGCGTTCGGCGCCGCGGGCACCGCGCACGCGCAGGCGGTCACCACGTCGGCGCTGGCCGGGCGCATCACCAACGAGCAGGGAGCCGGCGTGCCCGGCGCCACCGTGCTGGTGGTGAACACGGCGACGGGGACCACGAACCGCGGCGTGACCGCGGCCGACGGCCGCTACTCGGTGCAGGGGCTGCAGCCGGGCGGGCCGTACCGCGTGACCGTGAGCGGGCTGGGGCTGGCCACGCAGACGCGCGAGAACCTCCGCCTGGCGCTGGGTGCCACGCAGGAGCAGAACTTCCAGATGGCCGGCCAGGCGGTGGCGCTGGCGGGGATCACCGCCACCGCCGAGCGCGGGGCCGTGATCTCGCCCACCCACACCGGCGCGGCCGCCACCATCAGCGACTCGGCCATCAGCCGCATGCCGACGCTGACCCGCGACTTCACCGACTTCACCCGCCTGGTGCCGCAGGTCAGCACCAGCGGCGCGGGGACGAACGGCGGCGGGCGCAACAACCGCTTCAACAACATCCAGATCGACGGCGCGGTGAACAACGACCTGTTCGGCCTGGCGGCCAGCGGCACGCCGGGCGGGCAGGCGGGCACCAAGCCCATCACCCTGGAAGCCATCCAGGAGTTCCAGGTGGTGCTGGCGCCCTTCGACGTGCGCCAGGGCGGCTTCACCGGCGTGGGGATCAACGCGGTGACCAAGTCGGGGACCAACAAGTTCGACGGCACCCTGACGTTCTTCGGCCGCAACCAGGACCTCACCGGCCGCTACCGCTTCACGCAGGGCGACAGCTCGGCCATCTCGCCGCGCTTGGCCGACTTCAAGAACTACGAGACGGCCTTCTCGCTGGGCGGCCCGATCGTGCGCAACCGCGCCTTCTTCTTCGTGGCGGGCGAGCTGGCCCGGCGCAACGCGCCGATCGGCACCTTCATCGGCGGCCCCGGCATCACGCTGCGCCAGACGGCGGTGGACTCGGTGGTCAACTACCTGTCCACGCTGGGCCTCGACCCGGGGACCACGGCCGACGTGAACCTGCGCCGCCAGAGCAACAACGTGTTCGGGCGCCTGGACTTCAACCTGGGTGGAAGCAACCGCCTGACGCTGCGCCACAACTACGTGGACGCGTGGGACGACAACTTCGCCACCCGCACCGACGCGTTCTACCAGCTGACCAACGGCGGCTACCGCTTCAACAGCAAGACGCACGCGACGGTGGCGCAACTGAACAGCACCTTCTTCGGCACGCTGTTCAACGAGTTCCGCGCCGGCTTCACCACCGTGCGCGAGAGCCGCGACGTGGGGCAGTCGCCCTTCCCGCGCATCGAGGTGCTGATCCCCGGCGGCTGCTCGGGCGGCACCTGCCTGGTCACGGCCGGGCCCGAGAACTCGTCGGTGGCAAACGCGCTGGACCAGGACATCCTGGAGATCACCAACGACGTGAACTTCTCGCTGGGCGCGCACAACCTGACCATCGGCACGCACGACGAGTTCTTCAAGTTCAGCAACCTGTTCGCGCAGAACATCTACGGCCTGTACCGCTTCACCAACCTCGACTCGCTGAGGGCGGGGCGGCCGCAGCGCTACGACTTCACCTTCTTCAACGACTCCACGCCGGGCGCCAGCCGCCGCGCCGAGTT
This sequence comes from Longimicrobium sp., assembly GCA_036377595.1. Lineage (NCBI taxonomy): Bacteria > Pseudomonadati > Gemmatimonadota > Longimicrobiia > Longimicrobiales > Longimicrobiaceae > Longimicrobium > Longimicrobium sp. Next base: position 20,901 of record DASUYB010000023.1, read on the forward strand.
CCCGGTGCGCAGCTACTCGGTGTACACGCAGGACAAGGTGGCCTTCGGCAACCTGAACATCACCGCGGGCGTGCGGCTGGACTGGACCACCCTGCCGAAGAACCCGGGCGACAACGTGCGGTTCGCGCAGCGCATGGACAGCGCCTTCACGGCCAACGGGTTCCAGTGGGGCGGGCGCCGCACCAGCCAGATCCCCAGCAACAACTTCCTGATCAACCCGCGCATCGGCTTCAACTGGGACGCCATGGGCGACGGCTCCACGCAGGTGCGCGGCGGCGTCGGCCTGTTCTCGGGGCGCACGCCGTACGTGTGGATCTCGAACGCCTACGGCAACACGGGGCTCGACTACACCAGCTTCGCCTGCACCACGGCGGCGCAGGCGCCGAACTTCTCGTCGGACCCGTTCAACCAGCCGCACGGCTGCCGCACGTCGGGCGGCGGGATCTCGCTTCCCTCGCTGGCGCCGAACAACATCAACACGGTCGACCCCGACTTCAAGATGCCGCAGGTGCTGCGCTACTCGCTGGCGCTGGACCGCGAGCTTCCGCTGGGGCTGATCGGCACGCTCGAGGGGCTGTACACCAAGAGCATCAACGACGTGACCTACCGCGACCTGACGGTGGTGGGCTTCCGCACCACCGCGGCCGGGGCCGACTCGGTCATCGAGGGCCGCCGGGTGATCCGCCGCATCACGGCGCCGGGCTTCGGCAACGTGTACGACGTGACCAACACCGACAAGAACTACAGCTACAGCCTGACGGCGCAGCTGCAGCGGCCGTTCAGCAACGGCTGGAGCGGGTCGCTGGCGTACACCTTCGGGCACGCGTACGACCTGAACGCCACGCGCTCGAGCACCGCGCGCAGCCAGTTCCGCTTCAACCAGGTGCCCGAGAACCCGAACGACCCGCCGCTGGCGCGCTCGGACTACGACGTGCGGCACCGCATCGTGGCGGACTTCTCGCGGCAGTTCATGTTCATCCGCCGCGCGCCGCTGGACCTCTCGCTGATCTACGTGGGCGAGAGCGGCCGTCCGTACTCGTACACCTACTTCGGCGACGTCAACGGCGACAGCCAGGACTCGAACGACCTGATCTACGTGCCGGCGTCGCAGAGCGAGGTGCGCTTCGCCGGCACCTCGGCGATCTCGGCGGCGCAGTCGTGGCAGAACCTGAACGACTTCATCGAGCGGGTGGACTGCCTGCGCGAGAACCGCGGCAAGGTGCTGAAGCGCAACGCCTGCGAGCAGCCCTGGAGCAACCGCCTGGACGTGCGCGTGGCACAGACGCTGCCCACCATCCGCGGCCAGGGGCTGCAGCTGACGATGGACATCCTGAACTTCGCCAACCTGATCAACTCGGAGTGGGGGCGGAGCCAGTTCATCAACAACCAGTCCGAGACGCTGCTGTCGCGCTCGGGCACCACGGACACCGGCGGCCACGTGCTGCTGAACGCCTTCGCGGCCAAGCCGGGCGTGTTCCAGAACAGCGACCTGAGCTCGCGCTACCAGATCCAGGTCGGCATCAAGTACAGCTTCTGATGGCTTCGGCCTGACGGAGTGACGAAGCGGGGGCGGCGCCAGCCGCCCCCGCTTCTTTTGTATGAGTAGATTCCTCTCACGCGGAGACGCGGAGGCGCGGAGAAACCAACCGTACGCTGAGTTCTCCGCGTTCTCCGCGTCTCCGCGTGAGGCAAAATCGGTTCTTGAGAAGTACGGAAGTCCGCCGTTGGTGGTGGGGCGATTGCGCGTTTTGCCAAGTATACATACGTTTACAGACGATAAATAGATGTAGATCGAATCCCGCAAGGCTGGCCTTCCGTGTCGCCGGGGGATCGGGCTGCCTCTCGTCCGCTTCACGACAGGAGGACCATGTCCGCCAGACGTACACGTCTTGCCGCCGGCGCCGTGGCGGCCCTCTTCCTTGCCGCCTGCGGCGACCAGCGCTCGCCGGTGGCGCCCGCGGACGAGGTTCCGGCCGCCGATCTTGCCGCGCTGCGGACGCTCGGGTTCTCGGACGCCGGCGTCGTCGACCACGGTGACTACTACGTGGTCGAGGGCGACGTCGAGGTGAGCAAGAGCACTCTCCGCGCCACTCCGTCGATGCAGCCCGCCCGGCGCATCGTGCTGCGCGGCGACGTGGCGGCGATGATCAACCCACCCGTGACCGGGGCCACGCGCGGTTGGAGCTGGCACGCGCCGCGGCTCAGCGCGGCCCCCGGCGATCCGCGCATGCAGTGGCAGACCTGGGCCATCGTGTCGGCCTCGCGGGCGCGGACGATCCACGTGGACCTGTCGGCGATCGCCTCGTCGACGGACTGGCAGGACGCCGCCCGGTCGGCGCTGCAGAACTGGACGAACATCCTGGGTTCGGCGGTCACGATGGTGGAGGGCGGGGGCGCCGACATCACCATCCGCTTCGAGAATCTCAACGACACCACCGAGATCGCCCGGGCCTCGTGGCCCAGGGACGCCACCGGCGGCGGCCCCGGCCCGCTCATCCGCATCAACACCTACTTCCTCAACGGGCTGTCGGTCTCGCAGATGGAGCGTGCAATCACCCACGAGCTGGGCCACACGATCGGCTTCCGGCACAGCAACTGGCAGGCGCGCGGCGAGACGAACGGCGATCCCGGCGCCGTGCGCATCGGCGACACGCCCGCGACCGACGCGGCCTCGGTGATGAACGCGGTCAACACCTTCTGGAACGGCTTCAGCCCCAACGACGAGCGCGCCGCCATCATCCTCTATCCCGACACCACGCAGGTGACGGTGACGAACTCCGCGGGGCAGCCGTTCCTTTCGTGGAACGCGCTCACCGGCGCCACGAGCTACGGGGTGATGGTGGTGTGGCAGGGCGAGGAGAGCTGGACCGACCCCAACGACCGCGAGAACTCGTACACCACCTGGGTGGTGGACGGGATGGAACTGGTGAGCTCCACGACCGCGACCACGTTCCTCGACACGGTGACGCCGTGGACCGGCACCAGCACCTGCTGGCGCACGAGCTCCACCGATCCCGCGTGGAGCGGCGGCGAGAAGACCTCGAGCTACTGGGTCAGCGCCGCCTTCCAGAACGGGACCACCAACACCAGCGTGGTGGCGCCCGTCTGCCAGAGCAACTGATGGCAGGTCCGGATGAAGTATTGGTGTGCCCGACCGGTTCTCGTGCTGCCGCAGTTATAGATCCTTCGGCCTGCAAGCGCTTGCGCAGACGCTGATTGCGGTCTGGCCGGCCTCAGGATGACGCCGGCGTGGGATCAGTCGGGATGCATCAACCAAATTCCCCGGAGTACGTCGCGAACGGCGAGCGGGCATCCTTCCCTGGGGGAGGATGCCCGCTCGCCTCTTCGCGCTACCGTCCGACGCCCATCCTGCGCTCCAGCTCCTCGACGCGGGTGCGGCTGACCTTGAGCTTCACGCCGTTCTTCAGACGCACCGCGTAGTCGCCGCCGCCGCCGCGCAGGAGGGTGTCGATGGTGTCGAGCCGGACGATGATGGAGCGGTGGATGCGCAGGAAGCGCGCGGGGTCCAGCCGCTCCTCCAGCGCCTGCATCCGCTCGCGGATGACGTAGCCGCGCTCGGACGTGTGCAGCTCGGCGTAGGGGCCGCTGGCGGTGATGTACTCGATCTGCTCCACCGGCACCACCCGCACCTGCCCCCGCATCTCCACCGCGATCCGCTCGGTCCACGGCGACGGAGACTTCGTCGCGGCCGGACGCGGCTCCGTTGCGGGAATCGCATCCGCCGCAGGCGTGGGAGACGGCGCGCCGTCTCCGCCGAGGAGGGCGCGGAGGCGGCCGGCCAGGCGGCCGACCTCGGAGAGCTCGGCGATCTTCTGCGCGCGGCGGAAGGCCTGCTCGAAGCGCTCGTCGTCGTACGGCTTCAGCAGGTAGTCCACCGCGGCCACGTCGAACGCCTGCAGCGCGAACTGGTCGTACGCGGTGACGAACACGGTTGCGGGCATCCGCTCGGGGCCGATCTCGCGCACCACCTCCATCCCCGTCTTCCCCGGCATCTGCACGTCCAGGAAGACGAGATCGGGGCGGAGCGTGCGGATCGCCTCCACCGCCTCGTCGCCGTCGGCCGCCGTCCCCACCAGCTCGGCGCCCTCCTCGCGGGCGAGCAGGTCTTCCAGCCGCTGGCGGGCGAGCGGCTCGTCGTCGACCACCAGGACGCGGAGCGGCGGGGCGCCCATCATCACCCCACCACGCCCACGCCGGCGGCGTGCAGGTCGCCGGCGGTGTGGTAGGGGAGGACGACCTCGGCCTCCACGCCGCCGCCGTCCGCCGGCCGGAGCACGAGCGCCTGCGCATCGCCGTACAGCTGCTCCAGGCGCTGGCGGGTGTTGCGCACGCCCACGCCCTCGCGCGGCGTCTCCGCGCCCAGCCCCGGCCCGTTGTCGCGGACGGAGAGGACCACGCGGCCATCGTCGCGCCGCGCGGAGATGTGGATGCGGCCGCCGGACTTCATCCGGCTGACGCCGTGCTTCACCGCGTTCTCCACCAGCGGCTGCAGCACCAGGTTGGGCACCAGCGCGTCCATCACCCCGCCCTCCACCTCCGTCTCCACCTCGAGCGTGCCCTGAAAGCGGATGCGCATGATCTCCAGGTAGCGCTCCACGAACTCCATCTCCTTGGCCAGCGTCACCTCCGCATCCCCCGCGCCCTCCAGCGAGTGGCGCAGGAGCTCGCTCAGCCGCGCGATCATCCTCCTCACGCCCTTCGGGTCCCGCTCGACCAGCGCGGAGACGGCGTTCAGGGTGTTGAAGAGGAAGTGGGGATCGACCTGGCTGCGGAGCGCGGAGAGGCGCGCCTCGGCCAGCTGGGCGCGGAGCTGCGCGGTCTCGGCCTGCAGGCGCGTGGCCTCGTCCTGCCGCTGGCGGTAGCGCAGCGAGTAGTCGCGCGCCACGCCCGCCGCCACGATGCCGCAGTAGACGACCATCTCCCGCAGGAACCAGAGGTGGGTAATGGCGCGCAGCGGGTCGGAGAAGAAGTTGTGCCGCTGCGGGAGCCCGAGCAGCCACCAGCGGGTGACGTCGAGCACCAGGTCCACCAGGATCGACGCCGCGACGCCGGTGACGGCCAGCGCCGCCACCAGCGTCCAGCGCCGCTCGCGCGCGGTGAAGAAGCGGCGGCTGAGCAGGAAGATCGCGCAGGTGACCACCGCCCAGACGAGCGACTCGGCGAAGGCGAGCGCCACCGGGGCGGAGGGGAAGGTCGGCTGGATTCCCGGCGGGCGGCGCGGGTCGAGCAGGCGGTTGGCGGCGGTCAGCACCGCCATGAACAGCCAGAACGCGAAGATGGCCAGCACCTCGCCGCGCGTGAGCCGGGCGCCGTGGGACGCCGGCTCGTGCGCGGCGGCAGCGCCGGCGGAGCTCGCGGGATTCGGATTCACCATCGGACAGCATCTCTTCCGTGCGCGCGCGGGAATGCGCGTGTACGGCGAAACGATGTGTCCCGTCCTTATTCCGCGCAAACTGTGGCGGCACGAACTGCACCGGCACCACTCTCACCTGCACCTCGCGCGCACGAACTCTCGGAGAGCACAGGGACGACGTCTCCCGGCCGCTACGCGGTCCTCAATGCGAGGGAGTGAGATTTACGTAATCCCAACGGCGCCGGTGGACGCGCTCACGCGACGCTCGAGATTTCGTCCAGGATCGCGGGGATCTCCGGGAAGTAATTAAACCAGATGACGTTCAGGCCAAGCGTATTCGCGTCCTGCTCCTCCAACAGCTTCGCAACTCTGTCGAGTCCGTCTCCGTTGGACATCCGTGGAATCTCCCTAAGGATGTAATGAGACGGGGTCTTATCGACACGCCTGCGCATCGCTACGTCCAACAACCGGCGCAGGTTCGGGTCTTTCAAACTGATCCCGACGAGCAGACAGGTGGTGTGTGTCAGCTTCGTAAGCTGGATCAGATTCGACCAACTGAATGGATCAATGAATTGGCTGTGATACGCATCTTCGCTGAACACGATGTTGGACGTTTCCGGGATTTTCGCTTGTCGCGGAAGGTATCCGTGAACGTGATAGATCGGAATCTCATCGGACTTGTGGGTGAGCTCTTCCGAATAGATCGGACATGCCTTGGTACCATTCGAGCGCAACGTCTCCTCGATCAGGTCGTCGAAATTGAAGGTAATGATCGAATCGAAGGGTAGGCGGTCACGTTCAGGCTTCACCATGCGGCCGATGCACTCGAGCAACTTGGAGGATCCAGGTGGGGCTGCATAGAGTGCATCGCGTAACTCCCGAAGGAATTCGTTACCAAGCGTGTTCTTCAGGTACTTTCCAACGATCAGCGATGACGAGCCATGCCTCCGGTCGAACTCATCTGCGGCTTCGTCGTCCAACGTCAGTGCATGTGTCTCCGCAATCCGGTGCATCATACTGCGGAGGAGTCTGACCAAGAGTTTGCGCCAGGACGGAATTCCTGCTTCTACCGATACACCAGCGCCGCATACGAGGGTGAGACGACCGCGACCGAATGCTTCGCGCAACTTCCGGATCTGCGCGCCACGTCCATCTTTCCCTGGAGTGGCTCCGGTACTGATATCAGCGCCTCCTGATTCCGTGATGCCGTCCAAGGTTGTGGTCAAGGTGGCTAGCCCGGACTCGAAGTCACCAGCCATGTCGATGTACACGTGCGTAGGCAAGTATCCAGGAAACTCGCTGTGATCAATTCGGACAAGAATGATCCGCAGCTCGCGGTTGGATACCTGCTGAAAAGCGATTGCGGAGAATTGGCGCTGGACGTCCGCGGAGCGAAACGAATTCTTACTCGCGACGAGAATTACAGCGTCCACACTTACACGTTCGAAGAGTAGCCTGATCTCTCCAATGATGTTTTCCTCCGAAGCAGGTTTGAACCAATCAACCCAAACGTTGTGACCGTGGCCTATCAGATGTTGCGCAATCTCCCCAACGACCGGGCTATCTTTGGGACTATAGCTCATGAGGATGCGCATAAGTCCGCCTCCAGGTTAATGATATCCTCTCCATCGTGAGATCTGTGTCAACATCCACGAATTTAGGCCGGTGTGGACCGGTTTTCCAAGGATATCATATCCCCGGTCGAAGGATGAGGATGAAAGGATGGGGCGGTCACGCCCGAGTGCCTCTGCCGGCTCGGCGCCCTTCGGTGCGCGCCCAGCTCTCCGCATCTCTGCTGCTCCGCGCGAGGGCTTCGGCGGTTAACTTGCGCGCGGGCGTTCGTGTCTCGCGAAGTGCAGTTCGGAACATCGCGGTGCAGGTGGAATCGGAAAGGGGACCGCGCTCGCGCGGCAGACGCTATACTCGACGTCGAAATCGCGAGGCCGCACGGCGCGGTCCCGCGGTTCGGAACCACCGAGGACGACCATGAAGACCATCCGTATCGCCGCAGTGGCCCTGGTGCTGGTGCTTGCCACCGCAGCCTTCTTCTTCCTGCGCAAGTCCGGCTCGGACGAGAGCTCGGAGTTCCGCACCTCCGCCGTCACGCGCGGGAACCTGAGCTCCAGCGTGTCCGCGACGGGATCGCTCAGCGCGGTGACCACCGTGCAGGTGGGCACCCAGGTGTCTGGGCAGGTGTCGGCCATCTACGCGGACTTCAACGACCGCGTGAGGCGGGGGCAGCTGCTGGCGCGCATCGACCCCACGCTGGCCGAGCAAGCCGTGGCGGACGCGCAGGCGGGGCTCGAGCGCGCGCGCGCCGGGGTGCAGCAGGCGCAGGCCGACTACGAGCGCAATCGCCCGCTCTTCGACAGCAAGGTCATCACCGCCGAGGAGTTCCAGGGCTACCGCTACAAGCTGCAGGTGGCGCAGGCCGACCTGAAGTCGGCCGAGGTGACCATGCTGCGCGCCCGGCGCAACCTGGGCTACACCGAGATCTACGCGCCCATCGACGGCATCGTGGTCGAGCGCAACGTGGACGTGGGGCAGACGGTGGCCGCCTCGTTCTCGGCGCCGCAGCTGTTCCTGATCGCCAACGACCTGTCGCAGATGCAGATCCTGGCGTCGGTCGACGAGAGCGACATCGGCGACATCCACCAGGGGCAGCCGGCCAGCTTCACCGTGCAGAGCTACCCCGACCGCACCTTCCACGGCACCGTGCGCCAGGTGCGCCTGCAGAGCAAGACCACGGAGAACGTGGTGAACTACACGGCGGTGGTCGAGGTGGCCAACCCCGACGGCAAGCTGCTGCCGGGGATGACGGCCACGGTGGACTTCGAGACCGGCGCCGCGCAGAACGCGCTGCTGGTGCCCAACGCCGCGCTCCGCTTCACCCCGAGCGACGAGGAGCTGAAGAAGGCGGGGATCGATCCCGACTCGCTGCAGGCCGCGCGCGCGCGACGTCAGGGCGCGAACGCGAACGCCCGCGCCGGCCAGGCCAACCAGGGCCCGTTCGGCGGCCCCGGCGGCGGCAACGCCGGCCTCCGCGCGGCGGGCGGGCGCGGCGGGCGCAGCAGCTTCGGACGGATCTGGGTGCAGGACTCCACCGGCAAGCTGTCGATGGTCCGCGTGCGCACCGGGCTGACCGACGGCAAGAACACCGTCGTCGAGGGCACCGGGCTGAAGGAGGGGATGAAGGTGATCGTGGGCTCCAACGTGGCCTCCACGGCGCAGACGCAGCAGACCAGCAATCCGCTGGGCGGGCAGCAGCGCGGCGGCGGCGGCCGCGGCCCGGGCTTCTGAGGCGGGAGCATACGATGAGCGTCATCCACATCGAGAACGTGACCAAGGTCTACGGCCACGGCGAGAACGAGGTGCGTGCGCTGCGCGGCGTGGACCTGACCGTGGAGCCCGGCGAGATGATCGCCGTGATGGGCTCTTCGGGATCGGGAAAGAGTACGCTGATGAACATCCTCGGCTGCCTCGACGTCCCCACCAGCGGCACCTACCTGCTCGACGGGGTGCGGGTGGACGGGCTGGGGAAGAACGCGCTGGCGGACCTGCGCAACCAGAAGCTGGGCTTCGTCTTCCAGGGCTTCAACCTCCTCTCCCGCACCAGCGCGCTGGAGAACGTGGAGCTGCCCCTGCTCTACGACCGCAAGGGGCGGTGGAAGGACACGAAGGCGATGGCGGCCACGGCGCTGGAGCGGGTGGGGCTGGGGAAGCGGCTCGACCACCAGCCCAGCGAGCTCTCGGGCGGACAGCAGCAGCGCGTGGCCATCGCCCGCGCGCTGGTGACGCACCCCACGCTCCTGCTGGCCGACGAGCCCACGGGGAACCTGGACTCGCGCACCACCATGGACGTGATGGCGCTCTTCCAGGAGCTGAACGACCAGGGGATCACCATCCTGCTGGTGACGCACGAGCCGGAAGTCTCGCAGTACGCCAAGCGCATCGTGGAGGTGCGCGACGGCCGCATCCTGCGCGACCACCCGGTCGAGCGGCGGCGGAGCGCCGCGGCCGATCTCCGGGCGGCGCGCCAGGCCGAGGAGCTGGAGGAGGTGGCGGCATGAAGAAGCAGACGCTGGTGCGCATTGCCGCGCAGAGCATCCTGAAGAACAAGATGCGCACGCTGCTGACGATGCTGGGGATCGTGATCGGCGTGGGCGCGGTGATCGTGATGGTGGCCATCGGCCACGGCGCGCAGTCGACCATCGAGAAGCAGATCGGCAACCTGGGGACGAACCTGATCATGGTGACCCCCGGCGCCACCCAGCAGGGCGGCGTGAGCCAGGGCGCGCAGACCTTCAATCGCCTCACCGTCGACGACGCGGAGAAGCTGCAGCGCGAGGCGACCCTCGTGGCCGGCGTGTCGCCCGTGATCTTCTCGCGCGGCCAGGTCATCGGCGGCGACGGCAACTGGCGCACGCAGATCCAGGGCGTGTCCACCGGCTACCAGACCATCCGCGGGTGGGAGACCACGAGCGGCGAGTTCTTCAGCGACGCCGACCTGGCCGCCAAGCGCAAGGTGGTGGTCCTCGGCGCCACCGTGGCCGAGAACCTCTTTCCCGGGCAGGACCCGGTGGGGCAGCAGGTGCAGGTGCGCAGCGTTCCCATGACCATCGTGGGCGTGCTGGCCAAAAAGGGGCAGACGGCCAGCGGCAACGACATGGACGACGTGGTGCTCCTCCCCTACACGACCATGCAGGCGCGGCTGTCGGGGGGGATGTTCATCGGGCAGATCCTGGCCAGCACCGCGTCGGCCGGCGAGCTCCCCGCGGCGCAGGACGAGATCCGCGCCATCATGCGCGAATCGCATCGCCAGAGCGACGGCGAGCCCGACGACTTCACCGTGCGCAACCAGAACGACCTGGCGGCCGCGGCCACCTCGACCACGCAGGTGATGACGGCGCTGCTGGCGGCCATCGCCTCGGTCTCGCTGGTGGTGGGGGGGATCGGGATCATGAACATCATGCTCGTCTCCGTGACGGAGCGGACGCGGGAGATCGGGATCCGCATGGCCATCGGGGCGCGCGGCGGCGACGTGCTGCTGCAGTTCCTGGTGGAGAGCGTGGTGATGAGCCTGCTGGGCGGGATCATCGGGCTGGGGGTGGGCTTCGGCGCCGCGGCCCTGGTGGGGCGGCTGACCGGGTGGAGCACCTCCACCCCGCCGCAGGCGGTGGCCATCGCGGTGGGATTCTCGGCGGCCGTGGGCGTGTTCTTCGGGTTCTATCCGGCGCGCAAGGCGGCGGCGCTGAACCCCATCGAGGCCCTGCGCTACGAATGACGCTCCGTCCCAGCGACGGACGTGGACGATAGAGGAAGAGAGGCACTGATGTTCGACCGGAACGGAATCGCGCGGTGGGCGCGGCTCGCCATCGCCCTCGCGGCGGCGGCGGGCACGGCGCCCGCGCTGGCGGCGCAGACGGGGACGCCCCCGACGACGACGGCGGCGCAGGCGGCGGCGGGGCAGCCGCGCACCATCACCTTCGACGAGGCGGTGCGGATCGCGCTGCAGCAGAACGGCACGCTGCGCCAGGCGGTGAACTCCGCGGCGCTCGACACCGTGGCCGTGCGGCAGTCGAAGTCGCAGTTCCTGCCGGACGTGCGCTTCAGCACCACGTCGACGGGAACGTACGACCGCGCGGCGGGCTCGGGGAACGGGTCGGGGACGGCGCTCAGCCGCACCAGCACGGCGCTGAACGCGGGCGTCAGCAGCTCGCTGGTGGTCTACAACGGCGGCGCCAACTCGGCCAACCTGCGCGCCGCGCGCCTCACCCAGCAGGCGGGCGCCAGCGACGTGGAGCGGACGCGGCAGTCCGTGGTCTTCACCGTGGTCTCCAACTACCTGACGCTGATCGAGGCGCAGGAGCAGCTGCGGGTGCGCAACGAGACGCTGGCCAGCGAAGAGGCGCAGCTGCAGCAGATCAGGGCGTTCGTGGACGCGGGACGCCGCCCGATCGCCGACCAGTACCAGCAGCAGGCGGCGGTGGCCGCGGCGCAGCTGGCGGTGGTGCAGGCGCGCGCCGCGGTGGAGCTGGCCAAGGTGGACCTGATCCAGACGCTGCAGCTGGACCCGCGCGGCGAGTACGCCTTCCAGGCGCCGCCGGCGGGAACGGGCACGGCCGCCGTGGGGTCGCTCGACGCGCTGCTGGACCAGGCGTTCGCGCGGCGGGTGGACCTTTCCGCGCGGCAGACGGACCTGGCCGCGGCGCAGCAGGGCGTGCGTGCCGCGCAGGCGGGAAGGCTCCCCACGGTGACGGTGAGCGCCGGCTACAACACCAGCGTGAACAGCAACCAGGACCTGGGGCTGTTCGACCAGCTGAACGAGCGGCAGGGCGGGTCGGTGTCCGTGGGCCTCTCGCTGCCGATCTTCGACCGCGGCAACACGGCGGCCGAGGTGCAGCGCGCCCGGATCCAGCAGGACAACGCGCGGATCGCGCTGGAGAACCAGCGGCAGCAGGTGGGGCTCGAGGTGCGGCGCGCGCTCCTGGACTGGCAGTCGGCGCAGCAGCAGCTGGCCGCGGCGCAGGCGCAGGTGACCGCCGCGCAGCAGTCGCTGACGGCGACGGACCAGCGCTACCGCGCCGGCGTGGGCACGCTGGTGGAGCTGACGCAGGCGCGCGCCGTCCTGGCGCAGGCGCAGAGCCAGCTGGTGAGCGCGCGGTACAACCTCGTCTTCCAGCGCACGCTGGTGGATTACTACGTCGGGAATCTCGATCCGGACGCGGTGAGCATCGGGTGAGGACGGGGAGTCCTAAGTCCTGAGTCCTATGTCCTAAGTCCTGAGTCCTGAGTCCTAAGTCCTAAGTAATGGGAGCTGACGGAGATACGGAGGGCCGGGCGCGCGGATGCGTGCCCGGCCCTCCGTGTGTTCGGCGGCGATGCGCCCTCTCCGGCTCGCTGGGGCTCGCCACCTCTCCCGTACCGGGAGAGGTCGCCGGACGGGCATTCGCGCTGGCGGGAGACATTGTGCCCCGCCCGGCTGGCTCTCTCCCCTGTCCTGCCGTTGACTCCGGTGGGCGTTCAGCCGCAGGGGCTGAAGTCGCAGGAATAGGTGATCGGCATGTCGGGGCAGAACCTGCACGGCTCGGTGTCCGCATCGGACAGGCCGCTGTCGTGGCCACGCACCGTCCCACGCGCCGCGCCGACCGCCGGATCCGTCTGGAACTGCTCGACGCGGAGCTCCTCGACCTGCAGCCTGAGCTTCTTCTTCATTGCCGTTCTCCGAGCAAGGGTGGATTCCGGGCCTGAACGTTTGCCGGGTTTCCAAGAGTAATCCACCGATCATGAATGCGCCATCGCGAAGTAATCTGCTGTTTCTAAAGCGGCAATTGGATGCGCAAACTCGCACACCTGCGTGAGGGATGCGCGCCCGGAGGGCCGGGAACCCGCCGCGCGTGCACCGTCGCCGGCGAGCCGCGGAGATGGCTGGCGCGGCGGGGGCCCGGCGCCGTTGGCAACAGCGGTATCGTTGCCTACGGCGCGCGCAGCCCGGCCCGGAGCGCAGCGGAGGGACACGCCCACGTCCTTCCGTTCATCATCCTCCGACCCGGCCGCGAAAGATCCTGCCCGGAAACGGAACATCCGGGGGTGAGCGGGGTTCACCCGGACGCTCTGGCGGCCCGCCGGGAGGAATGCTAACCTTTTAGCCTCCCGGTGCATGGAAAATCTCACCAAGCGAAAGGCGAGCCCCGCATGAAACGCCTCGTCGTGCCCCTCCTTCTGGCGGCGGCCCCGCTGGCGGCGCAGGAGGTCAACATCCCCCACTCCACCTTCACGCTGCCCAACGGGCTGAAGGTGATCGTGGCGGAAGACCACTCGACCCCCGTGGCCGCGGTCAACATCTGGTACAAGGTGGGCTCGGGGTACGAGCGCCCCGGCCGCACCGGCTTCGCGCACCTGTTCGAGCACGTGATGTTCATGGGGAGCCGCGACGTGCCCCAGGGACAGTTCGACGTGTGGCTGGAGAACGCGGGCGGCAGCAACAACGGCAGCACCACCACCGACCGCACCAACTACTACGAGATCATGCCCTCCAACGCGGTGCCGCTGGCGCTGTGGCTGGAGGCCGACCGCATGGGCACGCTGCTGGACTCGCTCACCCAGAGCAAGCTCGACACCCAGCGCGACGTGGTGAAGAACGAGCGCCGCCAGCGCTACGAGAACCAGCCGTACGGGCTGATGTGGGAGACGGCGTACGACGCGCTGTATCCCGCCGGCCACCCGTACCACTGGACGACGATCGGCTCCATGGCCGACCTGTCGGCCGCGTCGCTCGACGACGTGAAGGGCTTCTTCCGCAACTACTACACGCCCAACAACGCCGTCCTCACCGTAGCAGGCGACGTGAACACCGCCGAGGTGCGGCGCTGGGTGGAGCAGTACTTCAGCTGGATCCGGCCCGGGCCCGCGGTCACCAAGCCGTCGGTGCCCATCCCCGCCATCGCCGCCACGCGCTACATCACCAAGGAAGACCGGGTCACGTTGCCGCAGATCTCCATGATCTGGCGCACCACCCCGCGCTTTTCGCGCGACGAGGCGGCGCTGACCGCGCTGGCGTCGATCCTGACCGACGGCAAGAGCTCGCGGCTGTACAAGCGCCTGGTGTACGACGCGCAGACGGCGCAGAGCACCAGCGCGTTCAACGACGGCAACCTCCTGTCCGGCGACTTCTGGGTGGTCATCCGCGGCAAGCCGGGGACGCACCTGGACAGCATGGAGGTGGCGGTGACCGAGGAGATCGCGAAGCTGGCCGCCACGCCGCCCACCGCCGAGGAGCTGCAGCGGGTGGTGAACCAGATCGAGACGGGCTTCGTGGCCGGGCTGGAGACGGTGGAGGCCAAGGCCGATCGGCTGAACGACTACGAGTACTTCGCGGGCGACCCCGGCTTCGCGGCGCGCGACCTGGCGCGCTACCGGGCGCTGACCCCGGCCGACATCCAGCGGGTGGCGCGCGAGTACCTGCAGGGGAAGAACCGCATCGTCATGAGCTTCGTCCCCCAGGGGCACACGGAGCTGGCCGCCACGGAGGCGCACTGATGAACCGCAAGATCCTCACTCTGGGCGCCCTGCTGGCCGCGGTTCCCGCCGCCGGCGCCGCGCAGCAGTTTCCCACCACGCCGCCGCAGCTGGGCCCGGCGCCGGCCGTGCGCCCGCCCGCGCCCGTGCAGCGGCAGCTGGCCAACGGGATGAAGGTGCTGTACGTCCGCCAGCCCGAGCTTCCCGTCGTCAGCGCGGTGATGGTGGTCCGCGGCGCGGGGACCACGCAGGACCCGGCCACGCTCCCGGGGCTGGCGAGCTTCACCGCGTCGATGCTGGACGAGGGCGCGGGCGGGAAGAGCGCGCTGCAGATCGCCGACGCGCTGGACCTGCTGGGCGCCAGCCTGGGCACCTTCGCCAACTACGACGCGGCGCAGGTGAACCTGTACGTGCTGAAGAAGAACTTCGGCCCCGCGCTGGGGATCCTGGCCGACGTGGTGACGCGCCCCGACTTTCCCGCCAACGAGGTGCAGCGGGTGCGCGAGGAGCGCATCACCAACCTCACGCGGGCGAAGGACGAGCCGGCGGCCATCGCCGGGAACGCGTTCCAGGCGCTGGTCTACGGGCAGCAGCACCCGTACGGCCGCTTCGCCACGGTCGAGGCGTCGCGCACGCTGGACCACGACAAGGTGACGGCCTTCCACCACGCCGCCTACCGCCCCGAGAACGCCACGCTGGTCCTGGTCGGCGACGTCGATCCGGCGTCGATGCAGGCGCAGATCGAGCAGGCGTTCGGCGCCTGGCGCGCGATGGGCGCCGCGCCCGCGATGGCCGGCACGCTCGCCGCGCCGCAGATCGGCAGCACCACCATCTACCTGGTCGACAAGCCCGGCGCGGCGCAGAGCGAGATCCGCATCGGCCACCCGGGCGTGGCGCGCAACACCCCCGACTACTTCGCGCTGCAGGTGCTGAACACGCTGCTGGGCGGCGCCTTCACCAGCCGGCTGAACCAGAACCTGCGCGAGACGCACGGCTGGACGTACGGCGCGCGCTCGGGATACAGCATGCGCGCCGGCGCGGGGCCGTTCACCGCGCAGGCGGCCGTCGTGACGGCGAAGACGGACAGCTCGCTGGTGGAGTTCTTCCGCGAGCTGAGCCGCATCCGCACCGAGCCGATCGCGGCCGAGGAGCTGGAGAAGGCCAAGCGCTACGTGGCGCTCGGCTTCCCGCAGCAGCTGGAGACCACGCAGGCGGTGTCGGCGCGGATGGCCGAGCTGGTGACGTACGGGATCGATCCCGCCTGGTTCGGCAGCTACGTGGGGCAGATCATGGGGGTGACCGCCGCCGACGTGAAGCGCGTGGCCGAGCAGTACGTGCGCCCCGGCAACGCCGTGGTGGTGGTCGTGGGCGACAAGTCGCAGGTGGAGGCGGGGATCCGGGCGCTCAACCTCGGCCCCGTGCAGGTCCGCGACGTCGGCGAGTTCGTGAAGTAGGGACGATTCGCGTCTGTGATGGAGAGCCCGGGCCCGTCCCGGGCTCTCTTTTTTCTCACGCAGAGTCAGCAGAGTCAGCAGTTGAACTGCAGTTCCAGCTGCTGACTCTGCTGACCCTGCGTGAGCCATCAGGAGCATTTCGATCTGCACCCGATTCCGCTTGACGCTCATGGAGAGGCGGGGTATTCTACCGCTCCCGAACGACCACCCCGAACGGACGAAACTCAGGACGATGTACGACGAGCATCTCGCCGACGCCAACCTGATGGTCCTCTCGGGCCGCTCCAACCGGCCGCTGGCCGAGAAGGTGGCCGCGCGCCTGGGCGTGCAGCTGGGCGAGGTCACCGTCCGCACCTTCTCCGACGGCGAGATCTTCGTCCGCATGGACGAGAACGTGCGCGGGCGCGACCTCTTCATCATCCAGAGCACCAATCCCCCCGCCGACAACGTGCTCGAGCTCCTGCTCCTGCTCGACGCGGCGCGGCGGGCCTCGGCGGCGCGCATCACCGCCGTGATCCCCTACTTCGGCTACGCGCGCCAGGACCGCAAGGACCAGCCGCGCGTGGCCATCGGCGCCAAGCTGATGGCCAACATGGTGGTCAGCGCCGGCGCCGAGCGCGTGCTCTCCATCGACTTCCACCAGCACCAACTGCAGGGCTTCTTCGACATCCCCGTCGACCACCTGTACGCCGCCCCCGTCTTCACCCGCTACTTCCGCGACAAGCATCTCGACAACCTCGTGGTCGTGGCGCCCGACGTGGGGAGCGCCAAGATGGCGCGCGGGTTCGCCAAGCGGCTGGGGGCCACCATCGGCATCATCGACAAGCGGCGGCCGGCGGCCAACGTCAGCGAGGTGATGAACGTGATCGGCGAGGTGGACGGGCGCGACTGCCTGCTCTGCGACGACATGATCGACACCGCGGGGACCATGGCGCAGGCCGCGCGCGCGTTGAAGGAGCGCGGCGCGAGGGACGTGTACGCCTGCGCCACGCACGCCATCCTCAGCGGCCCCGCGGTCGAGCGGCTGCGCGACGCGCCGTTCACCGAGATCGTGGTGACCGACACCATCGACATCCCCGCCGACAAGCACTTCCCGGCGCTCAAGGTGCTGTCGGTGGACGAGCTGGTGGCAAAGGCCGTGCGGTACACGCATTACAACGAATCGGTGAGCTCCCTGTTCGAGGCGGTCTGACCGGGTTTCCGGGCCCGGCGGGGAGACCTCGCCGGGCCTTTCTGTCTCTGTGAAAGGAGGTTCGAGGATGGCGAACGCGACGCTCCGCGCCACCCGGCGCGACGGCGGCGGCAAGGGGATGGCCCGCAAGCTCCGCGGCACCGGCCAGGTGCCCGCCGTGCTGTACGGCCACGGCGACCGCACCGAGTCGCTCTCGGTGGACGCGCACGACCTGGAGCTGCTGCTGCACCACGTGAACCCCGAGAACACGCTGATCGGGCTGGACATCGACGGCCGCCGCACCGACGTGCTGATCCGCGAGATCCAGAAGCACCCGTACCGTCCCGAGTTCCTGCACGTCGACTTCCTGCAGGTGCACGGCGACGAGGCGCTGAAGCTCGACATCCCCGTGCGCCTGAGCGGCGTTCCCGTGGGGGTGAGGGAGAACGGCGGGGTGCTGGACCAGGTGATCTACGACCTCCACGTCGAATGCCTCCCCGGCAACATCCCCGAAGCGGCCGAGGTCGACATCTCGGGGCTGAACATCGGCGAGAGCGTGCGCGTGGGCGACATCTCCCTCCCCAACGTCACCATCCTGATGGACGCGGAGCTTCCCGTGGCCTCGGTGCTGGCGGCGCGCGTGCACGAGGAGGAGGAGGCCGCCGAGGCCGCCGAGCCGGCGCCCGAGCCCGAGGTGCTGCGCGGGCCCAAGGGCGGCGAGGACGAGGAGTAGCGGTTGTGGCCGGCCCGGCTGCGCGCGCTCTTCCACCGCCCTGACGCGTCTTCGGATTCCGACGGCGAGGAGGGCGGCGTGGCCGGGCTGAAGGTGATCGTGGGGCTGGGGAACCCCGGCCGCGAGTACGCGCTCACGCGGCACAACGTGGGGTGGTGGCTGCTCGACGACCTCGCCGCCGAGTGGGGGATCGGGCGCTTCCGCCCCGACAAGGTCGCGGCGACGGCGACGGGGCGCGTCGATCCCTGGGCGATCCGGCTGGTGAAGCCGATCACCTTCATGAACCGCAGCGGCTCCGCGCTCCTCCCCTACAAGCGGATGAACGCGATCGACATCACCAGGGATCTCCTGGTGATCGTCGACGACGTGGCGCTGGAGCCCGGCCGCATCCGCTTCCGCCCCAACGGGAGCGCGGGCGGGCACAACGGCCTCAAGTCCATCGAGCAGGCGCTGGGGATGCGCGACTATCCCCGCCTGCGCATCGGCGTGGGCGCCAAGCCGCCGCAATGGGACCTGGCGGACTGGGTGCTCTCGCCGATGCCGAAGAAGGACGCGGAACTGGTCCGCGAGCGCTTCCCCGACTGCATCGCCGGCATCCGCCTGTGGATGGAGCAGGGGATCGAGGCGGCGATGAATCGCTACAACGCGTGAGTGCTGAGTGCTGAGTGCTGAGTGCTGAGTGCTGAGTGCTGAGTGCTGAGTGCTGAGTGCTGAGTGCTGAGTGCTGAGTGCTGAGTGCGGCGGGTCTCGGGGGTATAAAGGAGACGTCATCCTGAGGCCGGCCAGACCGCAATCAGCGTCTGCGCAGGAGCGTGCAGGCCGAAGGATCTATCGCCGACACGGCACATCGCCTGGGACCTCGCTGCGCCGCATCTCCCGCTCTTTCCTCTCTCCTGACCAATCCCATGGCCGACACGAGCGATCCGCGCGTCGAGGAGATCATCGCCCGGCAGGAGGTGATCGAGGCCATCGACGAGCTCTTCGTGGCGACGGACCGCTAAGGACTGGGGGGCCGTCCGCGCGGTGCTGGCGCCGCGCGTGCGCTTCGACATGGCGTCCGCGGGCGGCGGCCCGGCCAGCGAGCTGAGCGGCGAGGAGATCGCCGCCGCGTGGGAGCAGGGCCTCGCGCCGATCCAGGCGATCCACCACCAGGCCGGCAACTACCGCGTCCGCGTCCACGGCAACCGCGCGGAGGCGTTCTGCTACGGCGTAGCCTGGCACTACCGCCCCAACGCGTCGGGGCAGAACACGCGCGTGTTCGTCGGCAGCTACGATTTCGAGCTGGAGAAGATGGACAGCGGCCCCGCGATGTTGGACGCCTGGAGCTCGCCCCGGTGGCGCATCACCGCCTTCCGCTACAACCTCAAGTTCATCGACGGCAACCGCGAGTTGGAGAAGGATCACTAGCGACTGTCGAGATTTGTGAAAGCCCGACTAGGCGCATTTAACCAATGTCTCAAGAGAAGCAGCCTTCGACAGAACTGGAGCAATTGCATTCCAGCGTCGAATCATTGCGTGCAGTAGTAACCAACGCTTCCGTGGGCGCTTTGAACGCGGTGCCGCTCTTCGGAGGACTCCTTGCTGCATGGATTTCTCAGTTCCAGCAGCGAGAACTGCTCAAACGTCTGCTGGCCGTCTTGGATGATGCAGTCGCCCGTATTCACCAACTCGAAGAATCGGGACGAGAAATAAGAATCGACGACGAGTACATCGAGTTTGTTGGCGAAGCAGGCATTCTGGCTGCTCGGACACGTAGTGAGCAGAAGCGTCGATATTTTTCCGGTCTAATCGCCTGTGGTGCTGTGGAGTTTCGTTCGGGTGAAAGAGATCGTGGCAGAATGATGGCAACGATTCTTAACCAAATGGATGATGCTGCCTTGAATCTGTTTATTATGATCATGATAAGGCCACATACCCAGAACGTTCATGGATTTTGGGGTGCTTCCCGCCCGATGAGCATCAAGCTCAGTGATTTCCCAAGCGGTAGTGGGCGTGATCTTTCTATTTTGGTTGCCCACGGGTTGGTTGAATTAGGCGCAACCCGCGGCGCACGTGGCGATACGGTTCAAATGACTGTCACGCACTTAGGAATTTCTTTCTTCGAGTGGATTTCTACCGGGAACAAGTAAGTTCGACTACACTTCCTGAAGATGCGGCCTTCTGAACTCATGGAATTGAACTGGGCCGGATGCTTCGTTAGATTCATCGTCGCTGGGCCGGGCTCCCGCTGGGGCGCCCGGCCTGTTCGTTTGCCGAAATCGCCATCCGATCAGGATCGTTGGAGATATGCTGAAGCTGGGGATCGTCGGGCTGCCGAACGTGGGGAAGAGCACGCTGTTCAACGCGCTGACCGCGGCCGGCGCCGACGCGGCCAACTACCCGTTCTGCACCGTGGAGCCGAACGTCGGCATGGTGGAAGTGCCCGACCGCCGCGTGGACCTGCTGTCCGAGAAGGTGAAGCCGCAGCGCACCGTGCGCGCGGTGGTGCAGTTCGTCGACATCGCCGGGCTGGTGAAGGGCGCCAGCGAGGGCGAGGGGCTGGGGAACCAGTTCCTCAACAACATCCGCGAGACCGACGCGGTGGTGCACGTGGTGCGCTGCTTCGACGACGCCGACGTGGTGCACGTGATGGGGAGCGTGGACCCGGTGCGCGACCGCGAGGTCATCAACCTGGAGCTCGTCCTCTCCGACCTGGCGGTGGCCGAGAAGCGGCTGGAGCGCGTGCGCAAGGCCGCCAAGGGCGGCGACAAGGACGCGCAGGCCGAGGTGTCGCTCCTCGAGCGGCTCGTGGCCGCGCTGGGCGAGGGGCGCGCCGCGCGTACGGTCGACGCGAGCGACGACGAGTGGAAGCTGATCAAGGGCTTCAACCTGCTGACCAGCAAGCCCGTGCTCTA
This sequence comes from Longimicrobium sp., assembly GCA_036377595.1. Lineage (NCBI taxonomy): Bacteria > Pseudomonadati > Gemmatimonadota > Longimicrobiia > Longimicrobiales > Longimicrobiaceae > Longimicrobium > Longimicrobium sp. The sequence continues at coordinate 41,545 of DASUYB010000023.1, forward strand.
CCTGGCCAACGTGGCCGAGGACGACCTTCCCGAGGGCGACAACGCGCACGTGCGCGCGCTCCGCGAGGCCGTGGCGGAGAGCGGCGAGGTGGCGGAGGTCATCCCCATCTCCAGCAAGATCGAGAGCGAGCTGGCCGAGCTGCCGCCCGAGGAGCGCGAGGAGTTCCTGCACTCGCTGGGGCTGGAGGAGCCGGGGCTGCACCGGTTGATCCGCGCGGGCTACCGGCTGCTGGGCCTGCAGGTGTACTTCACCGCGGGCGAGAAGGAGGTCCGCGCCTGGGAGATCCCCGTCGGCGCGAAGGCGCCCGAGGCGGCGGGGGTGATCCACAGCGACTTCGAGCGCGGCTTCATCCGCGCCGAGACGGTGGGATGGGACGACTTCGAGAAGACCGGCTCGGTGAAGACCGCCCGCGAGCAGGGGCTGATGCGCAGCGAGGGGAAGGAGTACGTGGTCAAGGACGGCGACATCCTTCTCTTCCGCTTCAACGTCTGACCGCTCGGTCCGGACGCATGAAGAGCCGCGGGGAAGCCATCTCCGCGGCTCTTCGTCATTTCATCTCACGTTCGACTGATCTTTTTTTGTCTCTCCTGCTGCTTCCGCCTATCGGCTGTGCATTCCCACGCCGGTCTCAAAAGCAATGAATCACACGGAGGGAACGGAGGACTGACGTGGTATCCTCCGTTTCCTCCGTTCCCTCCGTGTGAGACTTCTTTCAGGGCTTCGAATGCACAGTGACTCCTCCGATCGGGTATCACTGAGGCCATAGAGGAAACGAACGGCCGATCGGGACACGCCGCTATTCCTCTGTGACCTCCTGCGCCCTCTGTGAGAGACCTCTTCTCTTTTCCCCGTAAGGGTCGCGGCCAGCGGAGTGGGACGCTGCCCCGATCTCCCGCACACGGAAGGGGCGCGGGGGACACGGCGCGGCCCGATGCAAACGGTGGCGTCGCAAGCGGTTTGCGATGCGGGGCCGCTTCGCATCTCCGGCCTTGCGCCGGGCGCGGCACGCATTATCCTGTTAGCGGGTCGATCCACAATCTGTGCCGCTCTCGCCATCTCCCCACCCCAACCCGTCGTGCTGCACCCGCCGCACGTGGGGTGAACCGACGGCGCGGCGGCACGGGCCGATCATCACCGCAGCTCCTTTCCCCCCGCGCGCGAGAGATCATGGTTGCACCCCACCCGCAGGACCGCCGCCCGTACTCCCGCATCCTGATCGTCGACGACGAAGACAGCCTGCGCAAGGTGCTCCGCCTGGGCCTTTCGCAGGACGGCTACGACGTGCGCGAGGCGGAGAACGGCCAGGTGGCGCTGGATCTGATGACGCGCTGGGCGCCGGACGTGATCGTCTCGGACCTGCTGATGCCCGAGGTGGACGGGATCGAGCTGCTGCGGCAGGCCAAGGAAGCCGACGACACCATCGGCTTCATCGTGCTGACCGGCGTGGGAACGACCAGGCAGGCGGTGCAGGCGCTGCGGCTGAGCGCCGACGACTACCTGCTCAAGCCGTACGACGTGGACGAGCTGTCGATCTCCGTCGGACGTGCCCTCGAGCGGCGCGCGCTGGTCAAGCAGAACCGCTTCTACCAGCAGTGCCTGGAGATGCGGGTGTCGCAACTGGGCCAGCAGCTGGAGAAGCTGACCGCCGAGGCGCTGATCTCCCTCGCGGGCGCGGTGGAGGCGCGCGACGGGTACACGGGCGCGCACCTGGAGCGGGTCACGCGCTACGCGCAGGCGGTGGGGATGGCGCTGGAGCTGGACCGCGACCGGCTGCGCACGCTGTGGATCGGCGCGCTGCTGCACGACATCGGCAAGATCAGCGTTCCCGACAGCGTGCTGAACAAGCCGTCGGCGCTCAGCCCGCACGAGCTGACGGTGATGCGCGAGCATCCCAAGCTCGGGGCGGCCATCCTGGAGCAGAGCTCCTTCCTTTCCACCGCGGTTCCCGCCGTCCTCCACCACCACGAGCGGTGGGACGGCGACGGCTATCCGTATGGGCTGCGCCGGGGCGAGATCCCCATCGAGGCGCGGGTGCTGGCGGTGGCAGACACCTACGACGCCATCATCACCGACCGCGCGTACCGTCCGCGCCGGCCGGAGGAGGCGGCCATCGCCGAGCTGCAGCGCTGCAGCGGCTCCCAGTTCGACCCCGAGGTGGTGGACGCGTTCGTCGAGGCGCGCCACCACGGCTTTCCCGAGCCGGTGGCGCCGCGCTTCTGGCAGAGCGACGCCATGCTCCTTCCCGAGCCGGCCCTGGCATGAGCCCCGTGCGCGAGCCGCCCCCGGCCCAGTCCGCCGCGTTCGCCATCTTCTGCGGCGAGCTGGCCGACACGCTGGCGCGGCCGGCCGAGCGCAAGCGCAACCTGGTGCGGCTGGCCGAGGCGCTGGGCGCGCTGGCCGGCGGCTCGGCCGTGGTGCTCTTCACCCCCGCGCCCGACGGCGTGCTGCAGTGCGACGTGGGCACCGCCGCGCTGGCCCACCTGGAGGGCGATCTCGTCCCCGCCGACGGCACGCTCGAGGGCGAGGCGTTCACCAGCCGCGAGGCGCGCACCTCGCCCAACCTGCGCGCCGACCCGCGGGCCTTCCTCCCCGTGCAGCGCGCGCTTCCCAACGCGCCGGCGCTGGCCACTCCTCTCCTCTCGGCGAGCGGATGCGCGGGCGTGGCGCTGCTGGCCAAGCCGCGCCGCGACACCGAGTTCGCGCCGTCGGAGATCGCCACGCTGCAGCTGGCGGCCACGCTGGTGGGCGGCGCGCTGCAGAGCTTCGGCGAGCACGAGCGGGTGCGCGCCAGCCGCGCGGTGATCGAGATGTGGCGCGCCGGGCGGAAGGAGAGCGAGGGCGACGCCGATGCCGCGCGGAGCGTGCTGCGTGCCGTGCGCCACGAGCTGAACACGCCGGTGGCGGTCATCTCCAGCAATCTCCAGCTCTGCGCCTCGCCCGACCCGGCGGACTGGAAGCTCCCCGCGCCCGAGCTCTGGCAGGCCATGCGCGCCGGCGCCGCGCGGCTGGAGGAGGTCAGCCGCCTCCTGCGCGCGCTGGACGAGAGCGACGGGCCCATCGCGCTGGACGAGCAGGGGCGCTTCATCCTCCCCGGCAGCACGAACGGGCACCCCAAGTAAGAGAGTGGTTTCACGCAGAGCAGCAGAGGCAGCAGAGAACTCACTCCGCTGCCTCTGCTGCTCTGCGTGAGCCAGATCTTTTCAGGATTTTGGATCGGCGCTGTCGGCGGATGCCCGCGAGGCGGTATTTTCGCCCGCGTGGGTGTGGGGATGACGATCGAGCGTGGAGATGGAGCGCGGATGGCGACGGGAGACGGCGGGGCGGGGGAGACGCTGGGGATGCTGCTGGAGCTGCTCGACCTCGAGCGACTCGACCTGAATCTCTATCGCGGGCAGAACCGCGACATCGGCTCGGGGCGATTGTTCGGCGGGCAGGTGCTGGCGCAGGCGCTGGTCGCCGCCGGGCGCACGGTGGAGGAGGGACGGAGCGCGCACTCGCTGCACGGCTACTTCATGCTCGCGGGCGACCTCGACATCCCCGTGGTCTACCAGGTCGACCGCATCCGCGACGGGCGCAGCTTCACCACGCGGCGCGTGCTGGCCATCCAGGAGGGGCGCGAGATCTTCACCATGACCTGCTCGTTCCACGTGGCCGAGCAGGGGATCGAGCACGCCGCCCCGATGCCGGACGTGCCCATGCCCGAAGATCTCCCGCGCGAGCTGGACCTGGTGCGCGCGATGGCCGAGCGCATCCCCGAGCCCGTGCGCGAGATCTACACGCAGGACCGACCGATCGACTTCCGCACCGTCAGCCCCGTCGATCCCTTCGCGCCGGAGGTGCGGCCTGCGGTGAAGCACACCTGGTTCCGCGTGGACGGCCGCCTCCCGGACGACGCGATCCTGCACCAGGCGGTGCTGGCGTACGCGTCGGACTACGGGCTGCTGGGCACGGCGCTGCTGCCGCACGGGCTGTCGTTCATGATGCGCCGGGTGCAGGCCGCCAGCCTGGACCACGCGGTGTGGTTCCACCGCCCGTTCCGCGTGGACGAATGGCTTCTCTACGCGATGGACGCCCCCGCCGCCGCCGGCGCCCGCGCCTTCACCCGCGGCTCGCTCTTCACCCGCGACGGCGCCCTCGTCGCCAGCACCGCGCAGGAGGGGCTCATCCGGCTGCGGAGCGGCGGGCAGGCTTGACGGAGGGGTGCGGCGCGAGGATCTGGAACTGTGCGATACCATCACCATCTGCAATGGAGGTGATCGTGTACCCCACGCTTGATGAGCTCACGGAGGGAGGTCAGCTGGTCGTCGACGAAGCGACGGATTGGGAGGTCGGCCGCTGGTGGGCCAAGGCGAGCGAGTTCCGCCGCGCGTCCGATTTGCTTCAGGAAGATCCGGACAATGCTTTTCTGCTTGGCTACATCGCTGCGGTACAGGCCGCGACCGCAATCGTCCGGGCGGGTGGATATCGGGCCGTTGGGCGGACGCTGCATCACAACACCTTCGCTGGTGCAGTTGCGCTCAGTGGAGGACGATTGTCGAAAGCCGGTAGAATGTTGGACCGGTTAGGGCCCGTCTTCGGCTCAGTGGATCGGGGTGAGCCGAATGTGTCGAGACGAGATCTCGAGTTGCTGCGTGCGGCGTCGGACAGCCTGTTCCGCGAGGTCGGTCGCGACTGAGTGGGAGAGAGCACACGCACGAAAAGCCCGCCGACCTCGAGGGTCGGCGGGCCTTGTGCTGGCCTGTCGGTGCCGGGCGCTTACGCGCCGAGCTTGCCGATGAAGGCGGTCAGGCGGCTCTTGGCGCGGGCGGCCTTGTTGGGATGCACGATGCGCTTGCGCGCCGCGCGGTCCAGCAGCGAGGTGGCCTCGCGGAGCGCCGTGGCGCCCTCGCCGGCGTTGGCGGCCGTGCGCACCTTCTTCAGCGCGCTGCGCAGCCGCGAGCGGAAGGCCCGGTTGCGGGCGGCACGGATCTCGTTGGTCCGCATCCGCTTCTCGGCGGACTTGACGTTCGGCAAGGCTGGCCTCCGGAAAACATCGGCGCCCTGCACGGGCGCCCGATCGGGTTGATACGGTTGACGTACTGCTGATTGCCCGGAAAACGGGAAGCCGAATTATACCCGAACTGCCCGGTGGTGTCAACCCCGCGCCACGGCTCGTTTTGACAAGCAATCACCCCGCGTCTAACTTGGCCGGCATGGATCCCCAGCGCCTGCAGGACGTCCTGCTCAGCCTTCCCGTTCTGCTCCTGGCCTTCTCCGTCCACGAGTTCATGCACGCCTACGTGGCCCTCAAGCAGGGCGACGACACCGCGTACATGCTGGGGCGGGTGACGCTGGACCCGCGCGCCCACATCGACCCCATCGGCAGCCTGCTCTTTCCGCTGATCGGGGCCATCTCCGGCGCGCCGCTGATCGGCTGGGCCAAGCCCACGCCCACCACGCCGCGCAAGTACCGCAAGTACGTGCAGGGCGACATCCTGGTCTCCCTGGCCGGGATCTTCGGCAACTTCCTGCTGATCCTGCTCTTCGCCGTCCTCTTCGCGCTGGCGGCGTTCGCGTTCCGCGCCAGCGGCGGGAGCGACGTGGCGGTGACCGCCGCGCGCCTGTTCGAGAAGGGCGTGCAGCTGAACTTCTTCCTCATCATCTTCAACCTCATCCCCGTGCCGCCGCTGGACGGGTCGCGCGTGCTCTACCACCTCCTCCCCGCCAACCTGGGGAGCGCCTACCGGCAGCTCTCCTCCTTCGGCTTCGTCATCCTCTACGCGCTGATCTTCACCGGCGCGCTCAACCGGCTGTTCTACGCGGTGGCCGACGTGCCGCGCTGGTTCCTGGTCCCCGGGCTGATGGTGCTGGGGGGATGAGCGTGCAGCAGACGCTGGAGGTGCCCGCGGCGGGGGCCCGCGACCCCTTCGAGATCGACCTGGAGCGCTTCCACGGGCCGCTGGACCTGCTGCTGCACCTGATCCGCAACCAGGACATCGACATCTTCGACATCCCCATCTCGCGGATCACCAAGCAGTTCCTGGAGGCGATCCGCGGGGTGGAGCGGCTGGAGCTGGAGCGCGCGGGCGAGTTCCTGGAGATGGCGGCCACGCTGGTGCGCATCAAGGCGCAGATGCTCTTCCCCCGGCGCGGCGACGAGGAGGAGGAGGGCGAGGACCCGCGCGCCGACCTGGTGCGGCGGCTGCTGGAGTACGAGCACTTCCGCGAGGCGGCGCGGCTGCTGGAGAAGGCCGAGCGGATGCGCGCGCGCCTCTTCGCCCGCGGCTTCGTGGAGGTGCGGCCGCAGCCGAAGCTCTCGGAGCTGCCGCTGGAGACGACGTGGGAAGACGTGTGGGATGCGGCGCTCAGGATGGGCGAGCGCCTGGCCGAACAGGCGGCGGTGCACACCGTGCAGGGGCGGCAGGTGCGGATCGAGGAGAAGATGAGCGAGGTGGTGGACGCGCTGGCCGAGCGGAAGCGGGTGGAGTTCGCCTCGCTGGTCGAGCGCTGGGGGACGCGGATCCACGCGGTGGCCACCCTGCTCGCCTGCCTGGAGCTGGGGAAGCGCAACGTCGTTCGCCTGCGCCAGAACCTCCCCTTCGACCCGCTGTGGATCTACCGCGCCCGGGAGCGGCGCGAGCAGGAGGCCGAGGCGTGACGTCCGGCATCGCCAACTGCCTGTCTCACGCGGAGGCGCGGAGGACGCGGAGAACTCAGCGCGGGACGAACTTCTCCGCGTCTCCGCGTCTCCGCGTGAGACCTGCCGTTCTGGGGATGGGGAATTTGTCCATCCTCCGGCCGAATCGGGGGGGGCAGGGGTGAGGGCGAGCCGCATGGTCGAGGCGCTGCTCTTCGCCAGCGAGGCGCCGCTGAGCGCGGCCGAGCTGGCGCGGGCGGACGAGTCGCTCGACGAGGAGCAGGTGGAGGCGGCCATTGCCGAGCTGCGCGCCGAGTACGACAACGAGGAGCGCGCGTTCGGCATCTTCGAGGTGGGCGGGGGCTACCAGATCCTCACCCGGCCGGAGTTCGCGCCGGTGCTGGAGCGCTTCGACACCGTCCCCTCCTCGCAGCGCCTGTCCGGCCCGGCGCTGGAGACGCTGGCGATCCTGGCCTACCGCCAGCCGGTGGGCCGCGCGGAGGTGGAGGACATCCGCGGGGTGGGCGCCGGCGCGGTGCTCAAGACGCTGCAGGAGCGCGGGCTGATCGAGGTGGTCGGCCGCGGCGAGGGGCTGGGGCGGCCGCTGCTGTACGGCACCACGCAGTTCTTCCTGCAGCACTTCGGCTTCCGCTCGCTCGACGACCTTCCGCGCCCCGAAGACCTGCCCGTGGTGCTGGCGCGCCGCGAGCCACCCGACCCCCAGCTGCCGCTCGGCGATGCCGCGTAAGAACCCGCAGCACCATCCCCACGGCGAGGCGGTGCGCCTGCAGGCGTTCCTGGCGCACTCGGGCGTGGCCTCGCGGCGCCACGCCGAGGAGCTGATCGCCGGCGGGCGCGTGTTCGTGAACGGCGTGAGCGTCACCGCGCCGGGGACGAAGATCACGCCGGGGGTGGACCACGTGGAGGTCGAGGGTCAGCCGGTGGAGGTGCAGCCCATCACCTGGATCGCCCTGCACAAGCCCAAGGGCTACGTCACCAGCCGCGACGACCCGTACGGCCGCAAGACCGTCTACGATCTCCTCCCCGAGAAATTCCACGGGCTCTTCCACGTGGGCCGGCTGGACCGCGACAGCGAGGGGATCCTGTTGCTGACCAACGACGGCGTGCTGGCCAACCGCATGCTGCACCCGTCGTTCGGGGTCACCAAGGAATACTGGGCCGACGTGGAGGGGAAGCCCACGGCGGAGCAGATGCACCGCATCGTGGAGGAGGGGGTGGAGGACGAGGGCGAGCACCTGCGCGCCGAGTCCATCCGCCGCCTGCACCAGACGGGCGAGAACGAGCACCGCCTCTCCGTCGTGCTGCGCGAGGGGAAGAAGCGCGAGGTGCGGCGGATGCTGGCCGCGCTGGGCCACCCCGTGCACCGGCTGATCCGCCGCCGCTTCGGCCCGATCTCGCTCGGCGAGCTGAAGCCCGGCAAGTGGCGGGTGGTGACGGAGGCGGAGCTGGCCACGCTGCGAAAAGGACGTGGAGACATGGCACAGGGAACCGGGGACAGGGCGATGGGCGGCGAGCGCCCCCCGCGCCGCAGGCCCGCCGAGCCGGACACGGCCGATGCGGCTCCGCCTCGCCAGTCCACGGAGCGGAGGGCGACGCACGGGAAGTACGCGCGCGCCGACAAGTCGCCGCGCGAGACATTCACCCGCTTCGAGAAGCTCCGCCGCGGCGACCAGCCCGCGCGCGACGAAACGCCCGCTCGCGGCGGCGGGCGCGCGGAGAAGCCCGAGCGCGGCGCGAAGCGTGGGGAGCGTGCCGCCAGAGGCGAGAAGCCGGAACGCGGTGCGAAGCGCGCGGAACGCGTCCCCGGCGGCGAGAAACCGGAACGCGGCGGGAAGTCCGCTCGCGCGGCGAAGCCGGGAGATCGCACCCGCAAGCCGGCGGAGCGCGCGACCGCCTCTCGCCGCGGCGACGACAAGCCGCGGCGCGCCAGCCAGCGCGGCGACGACGAGCAGCGGCCGTGGGAGGCGCCGAAGCCGCGGAAGCGTCCGGCGCCCGGCAAACCGTCCCCGCGGCGCGAGCGGGACGAGGAGGAGACGCCGGCGCGCGGTCCCGGTGGCGAGCGTGGCCCGGCCGGCCGCGGTAGATCGGGCGATGAGCGCCCTCGCGCGCGGCGTGATCGGGACGAGGAGACGCCGCGATCGCAGAAGCCGCCGCGAACAGGCAGGCCGTCGCCGCGCCGCGATCAGGACGAGGAGACGCCGCGCCGCGGGCGGGGCGAGCGGGACGCGGATCGCCCCGCGAAGCCGGGGAAACCGCGCGGCGCCGCGCCTCGCAGCGAGGCGGAGGACGATGTACGCGGGCCGGGTTACGGCCGCCGCGGCACGACCAAGCCGGGCGTGCGCGCCGCCCGCGACCGCGAGGAGGAAGAGGCGCGGCGTCCGTCCCGTCCCTCTGGCGGCGGACCCCGCGGCGGATCGCGTCCCGGCGGCCGCGGCGGCGCGGCGAAGGGCGAATCTCCCGCACGCGGGGGTGGAAAGCCCGGTGGCGCGCGTCCCCCGCGCGGCGCATCCATGCGCGACGACGACGAGGGCGCGTCTCCGCGAGGCGGAGGTGGGCGGCCGCCGCGCAAGGGCGGCCCCCCGCGCGGGCGCCGCTGACCGATCCAGATCGAATCACCCTGACGTAACGTTCTCTTGGATATCCGCGACACGCGCATCGTCATCCTCGGCGGCTCCGGGCTGGTGGGGATGGCCATCGCCCGCGAGCTGCTGCCCATGCGGCCGGCGCTGCTCGTCATCTCCGCCCTCACTCGCCGCGAGGCCGACAACGGCGTGGAGGAGCTGCGCCGCCACGCGCCCGACGGGGTGGAGATTGTCGGTGAGTGGGGGAACCTGTTCGTCCCCGCCGCGCTGAAGGACGAGCGCCGCGACACGCTGCTCGACGACTCCGCCGCGCGCGCCGCCATGCTCGATGAGCTGTACGGCCCGCTCGACGAGTCGGCGCTGCAGCGCTCCGCGCTGGGTGACTTGGTCCTCCGCCATCGTCCCGACGCGGTGATCGACTGCATCAACACGGCGACGGGGTTCGCGTACCAGAACGTGTTCAAGAGCGCGTCCGCCATCCGCGAGGCGGCGCGCGGCGGGCCGGTGGACCTGGAGATGGTGGAGAAGCACCTGGCCACCATCACCCTGCCGCACCTGATCCACCACGTGTGGGTCGCCCTGCACTCGATGCAGGCGGTGGGCACGCGCGTGTACCTGAAGATCGGCACCGCGGGCACGGGCGGGATGGGGCTCAACATCCCCTTCACCCACAGCGAGGACCGGCCGAGCCGGCAGCTCCTTTCCAAGTCCGCCGTCGCGGGCGCGCACACGCTACTGCTGTACCTGATGGCGCGCACGCCGGGCGCGCCGGCGGTGAAGGAGATCAAGCCGACCGCCGCCATCTCGTGGAAGGGGATCCGCTCGGGCGACGTGGTGTGGCGCGGCGCGCCGATCACCCGCGTGGACGCGGTGGCCCCCGTGCCGCTCGCCGAGGCGTTCGTCCCCCACGCGGAGCCGGGGAAGAACGGCGAGCGGCGGCGGGCGAAGAAGGAGTTCGGCCGCGACACGCTCTGGCGCGACAGCGGCCAGGTGCTGCAGGGCGTCTACCTCGACTCGGGAGAGAACGGCCTGTTCAGCCCCGACGAGTTCGAGGCCATCACCTCGCTCGGGCTGATGGAGTTCATCACCCCCGAGGAGATCGCCCGCGACGCGGTGCGCGAGATCGTCGGCCACCCGACGGGGCGCGACGTGGTCGCCGCGCTGGACGCGTCCACGAGCGGGCCGACCTATCGCGCGGGCGTGCTGCGGCAGAGCGCGCTGGCGTACATGGAAGAGCTGGAGGCCAGCGCCGAGCACCGCAGCGTGGGGTTCGAGATGCTGGGCCCGCCGCGGCTGACCAAGCTGCTGTTCGAGGGCGAGATCCTGCGGCGGATGTGCGGCGGCCGGCTGGAGTGCGCCGCCCAGCTCGACCCGGCGAAGGCCGCCTGCGACGCCGGCGCGCTGGTGCAGGCCGACGCCGACCTGCGCACGCGCGTCCTCTCCGCCAACCTGGCCATCCTCCTCCCCGACGGCGAGCGCCTGCTGCGCGGCCGCAAGGTGGAGATCGAGCCCGCGCCGGGCGAGGGGGTCGACGAGACCGCGTGGAAGGGGTGGGTGGACCTGCGCGCGGCCAACTGGGAGGCGTGGCGCGACCGCGCCGTCAGCGTGCTCGCGCGCATCGGCGGCGAGCCGGGGCCGGAGGGCGGGAGCCAGTGGGACATGGAGCCCTGGCACCGCGAGCGCACCATCCGCCCCGGCGCCCTGGCCGCGTGGATCTTCCGGTACGAGGACGAGGGGGAGCGGATCAAGCGCTGAGTGCTGATTCGAAATCCGGGAACTTGGTTGATGTACCCGGGCCGATCCAACGCTGACGTCATCCTGAGGCCGGCCAGACCCTAACCAGCGTCTGCGCAAGAGCTTGCAGGCCGAAGGATCTATCATCGCGTCAGCACGAGATTCGATCGGACGCGCCAATGCTTCACCCGGACCTGGTATGAGAGGGCTGGCCGGTTGTGACGGACGCCCCCCGCGCGAATGTCATTCCGAGTGGGGCCGCTGCTCCGGACCCTCGTCCGCGTTGATTTCGAGCGGCCCCCGAGGAATCCATAGCCAGCGTCCGAGCGAAAATCCGGGCGTTCGCGCGGAAGCGTGTTATAGATTCCTCGGGAGCCGCGCGGATGACGGTGCAGGGGAGGCTTCGGCGCAGCGGCTCCTCTCGGAATGACATACCCGTGCATCACCGGGCAGTCTGGTCGAATCTCGTAGCATCGCCACACCGATGAGCGGATCGAAGACCGTCTCGCAGATCGTCGTCGACCTCGCCAAGGGGCACTCCCTGAGCGAATTCTATCCGCTCGTCCATCCCACCCTCGTCACCCAGCTCCACAAGCTCGAAGAGAACCTGCAAGCGTACGGCGACGACCTCGTCATCAACGTCGCGCCCGGCGGGCTGGCGGTGGCGGGCGAGACGATGGCGCGGCGGTCGCCGCACGTGCAGCGGCTGGCGTCCAAGCTCAGCGAGCACGGCGTCCGCGAGGTCGTCCTCCAGCACCACGTGCTGGCCGAGTCGCTGGGGCGCTTCCTCTCCGGCGTCGCCCTGCCGCCGCGCGTGGTCGCGGCCGCGGGCGGGCTGGACGCGGCGCTGTCGGCGGCGGGCGTTTCGCGCGTGGCGGTGAACGGGCAGACCATCACCCCCGCGCCGATCGTGGTGGCCGCCGCGGGGCCGGCGCTCCCCGTCCCCGGATCGGCGAAGAAGGAGAAGGGCGTCTTCGACGACGTGGCGCTGTGGAGCACGCACGACATGTATCAGCAGGTGCAGCTCTCGGCGCGGCGGGTGGAGACGGAGGACCTGGAAGAGCTGCGGAAGATGCTGCGCGAGGGGGCCGACAGCGAGCGCGTGGAGGCGCTGCAGCGGCTGGAGTACGTGGCCCAGTGGTGCCTCGAGCGGGCGATGGTGGACCGGGCCATCGGCGTGCTGGCCGACCTCCGCCGCGACGCTGACACCATCGCCAAGCGCAACCCGGCAACGCGCGGCAGCATCATGATGGCCATGCACCGCATCGCCAACCGCCACATCATCGAGGAGATGGTGGAGCGGCTGGGCCGCAGCAAGACCGAGGACGACCGCGCCGCCATCCGCGGCGTTCTCCTCGCCCTCGGCGCCGAGGTGGTGACGCCGCTGGTCCGCAGCCTCGTCGCGGCGAGCGACCTCTCGGCACGCCGCGCCTACCGCGACGCGCTGGTGGAGCTCGACCGCGTGGGAGTGCCCCTGCTCGAGGACATGATCGGCGACGAGCGCTGGTTCGTGGTGCGCAACATGGTGGGGATCCTGGGCGAGATCCGCAGCGCCGACGCGCCCGAGCACTTCGCGCGCACCATCCGCCACCCCGACCTGCGCGTGCGCCGCGAGACCATCATCGCGCTCAGCAAGTTCGGCGGCGACGAGGCGGTGCAGCAGCTGATCGTGGGGCTGGGGGATGCGGAGCCGTCGCTGCGGTCGGCGGCGGCGCTGGGGCTCGGGCTCACCAAGGCGGGGACGGCGGTGAACCCGCTGATCAAGCGCCTGGGCGAGGAGACCGACCAGGAGACGGTGATCGAGATCCTGCGCGCGCTGGGCCGCATCGGTGACGCGCGCGCGGTGGCGCCGCTGGCCGACCGGGCGAGCGGCGGCAGCCTCTTCTCGCGCGTCCCCATCCCCATCCGCGTCGAGGCCATCCGCGCGCTCGGCGACATCGGCGGCGAAGCCGCGCGCACCGTGCTCCAGCGCCTCATGCGCGACCGCAACGACGCCGTGCGCGACGCGGCCGTCGCCGCGGCGAACGTGGTCGTGGGGGACCAGACAGGGGACAGGGAACAGGGGATAGGGGACAGGGGACAGGAGTCAGAGGAAAGCGAACCGCCGGCGGAGTAGCCGTCGGCACGAGGATGCCGATGCAGCTGCCCTCCGCCGGGATTCCGGGGGAGGCTTTTTGCGTTTCAGGCGGGCGTCTTCGCGGCCGCGGGCGGCCCCCTCCCCCGGCCCCTCCCCCGCTGCGCAGGGGAGGGGAGAACTCAGCGCTGCGACCGGGGTGGCGTGGA
>DASUYB010000024.1 GCA_036377595.1 Longimicrobium sp.
TCCTCCTCGGGAGAAGAGGGATCAAACAACTTCCAAACCCAACAAACCCGCGCCCGATCATCCCTGGCGCAAGCAAGGAACCTTTCGCCGGACATTTCTAAATCAACCAAACCCCGGACTTTTCTAAATCAACGAGACACCCCGCATCTCCGTCGATCGTCCTGCCATCCGCCAGAAGGAGGGGCGAATGAATTCGCTGCAACAACCACACGAAGTCCGCCTTCGCGGACTACAACCGACGGTGTGGCCGCGGTTCCGGCGCGCGCGACGAGTATCGAAGAGGCGCGACCGGAGTTCGTCGCGCGCACCACACACTCGGCGGCACGAGAGTCGGTAGTCCCCGCAGGGGGACTTCGTGTGGTTGTTGCCGCGAATTTATTCGCCCGGCCTCCCGGCCGACGGCTCCCGCAGCTCCGCCACGCGCGCGTGCGCCGCCTCGAGCTGCTCCGGGCGGCCGATGTCGATCCACGTGTAGTCGTCCACGCGGAACGGGAGGATCGTCTCCCCCGTTGCCGCCAGCCGCAGGTAGGGATCGAGGATGGAGAACGCGCCGCGCTCCGTCAGCAGCTCGAAGATCCGCGGCGAGATCACGTGGATCCCCCCGAACGCGAGCTTGCGCACCGGGCCGGCTGCGTCGCGCACGCGCAGGTCGAGGTTCTTCTTCGCGTCCGTACGCCCGAGCAGCCCGCGGTCGTCGAACAGCAGGTGCCGCGCGGTGTCGCGCTCCATCACCGCCAGCGTGGCCAGCGCGGGGGAGAGCTCGTGCGCGCGGTACATCGCCGCGAGCGGGACGTCGCTCAGGATGTCGGAGTTGTGCAGGAAGAAGGGCGCGTCGCGGCGGAAGAGAGACTCGGCCCTCAGGATGGCCCCGCCCGTCTCCAGCGGCTCGCCGGGCTCGGGGGAGAGATGCCACTCCACGCCGAAGCCGTCGCGCTCGCGCAGGAACGCCTCCACCTGCTCGCCCAGGTGCGAGGTGTTGACGATCAGCCGGTCCGCCCCCGCGGCGATCAGTCGGCGGGCCACGCGCTCCAGCATCGGCACGCCGCCGACGGGGATCAGCGGCTTGGGCGTGCGGTCGGTGAGCGGGCGGAGGCGCGTCCCCAGCCCCGCCGCCAGGATCATCGCGTCCACGGCCGATCTACCGCGCCGCGCCCGCGTGCTCGGGCTGCTCCGCCTCCGCCTCGGACTCCTCCGGCTGCGGGCGGTTGGCCGGCCAGTTCCCCTCCTCGCGGTGGCTGACGACCACGTTGACGGAGGGGAACTGCGTCCTCAGGTGCTCCGCCAGCCGGTTGGCGAAGTACACCGAGCGGTGCTGCCCGCCCGTGCATCCGAACCACACGGAGAGCGAGGTGAAGCCGCGCAGCAGGTACACCCCCACCGAGTTGTCGATCAGCCCGCGGACGTTCTCCCAGAACTCCTCCACCTCGGGCATCGCCGCCAGGAAGTTGACCACCGGCTCGTCGCACCCGCACAGCGGCGAGTACTCGGAGTAGCGTCCCGGGTTGTGGATGGCCCGGCAGTCGAAGACGAACCCGCCGCCATGGCCGCCGCTGTCGTCGGGGTAGCCGCCCTTGTAGCTGAAGCTGCCCACCTGCACCGTCAGCCCCGGCGGCGCCTTGGGCTGCGACTTCCGCAGCGGCCCCGACGCGCAGATGCGCTCGAACACCGCGCGCAGCTCGGGGAGCTCCACGGGGATGAAGCCCGTCTGCAGGATGCGCTCGATGTTGCGGATGGCCTGCGGCACGCTCTGCAGGAAGCGCGGCTTGCGCTCGTAGAAGCCGCGGTATCCGTACGCGCCCATGGCCTGCATGATCCGCACGAGCACGTAGCCGCGGAAGTGCTGGCGGAAGCGCGTGCGGTCGACGTTGGGCAGATACGCGGCGAGAGAGTCGAGGTAGTGCTCCAGCAGCTCCTCGCGCAGTTCCTCGGGCACCCCCGCCTTGGGGTCGATGAGGAGCGACGCCACGTCGTACTGCAGCGCGCCTCGCCGGCCGCCCTGGTAGTCGATGAACCACGGCTCGCCGTCGCGCAGCATGATGTTGCGGCTCTGGAAGTCGCGGTACAGGAAGTGGCGCGTGTCGGCGCCCAGCAGGAAGGTGGCGAAGCGGCGGAAGTCCTTCTCCAGCCGTGCCTCGTTGAACGGGACGTGCGCCAGCTTCAGGAAATGGTACTTGAAGTAGTTCAGGTCCCACAGGATCGACTGGCGGTCGAACGCCGCGCGCGGGTACGCCACGGAATAGTCCACCGCCTTCCCGCCCTCCACCTGGAAGCGCGGCAGCAGCTCCAGGATGCGCTGGTAGACGGGGATCATCGCCGCCGGGAAGGCGCTGGAGCCGTCCTCCTTGCGGGCGAGCGACAGCCCGTCGAACAGCGTGGTCTCGCCGAGGTCCTCCTCCAGGTACAGCCCCGCCTTCTCGTCGACCCCATAGACCTCGGGAACGGGAAGGCCGATGGAGCGGAAGGCGGCCGTGTACGAGAGGAAGGCGCGGTTCTCCTCGCGGTCGGGGCCCACCACGCCGATGGCCGTCTCCATCCCGTCGCCCACCAGGCGGTACATGGCGCGCTGCGAGCCGTCGCCCTCCAGCGGCAGGATGGAGACGGGGTTCTTGCCGAACTTCTGCCTGAACAGGCGACGGAAGGTCTGCTGCACGGAGAACCGCCCTGCGTGGAGTGCCACGGAACCGAAAACGGGAGCACAAGATAGCACGCAACGCCGGTGCCGTCAGCGGGCACCGGCGCGGCGTGCACATTCCGCCGTCAGGCGCGGGGAAGCTGCGGAATGCGGCGGAGCGGTTTCCGCGCGGCGTGCCGCACCGTCAGCACCCGCACGTGCCGCTCCTGCACCAGGAAGATGATCCGGTGCTCGCGGTGGATCAGGTGCCGCACCTCCCGGTCGACGTACGCCGACTCGGGCGCCACCGGGCACCGCGAAGGCATTTCTTCCAGCGACTCGATCCCCACGAGGATCTCGTCCAGCCAGCGGTCGGCGGCGGCCCGGTTCTGCCTTGCGCGAAACCGGTACGCCTGCTCGATGTCGCGCTCCGCCCGCGGCTGGACGATCACCCCGTAGTAGATCAATCAGCGCTCCGTGTTCGTTTGCGGATGGCGTCGATGGCCTCGCGGGCAGGGCGGCCCTCGCCGCGCTCGACGGACTCCAGCCCTTCGCGCACCGCGAGGATGGCCTCGGCGCGCTCGACCATGTCGAGGAACGCCTGGTAGCTGGCCGCATCCTGCACCACCAGCTCGGCCCGCCCGTTGACGGTGAGCACCGACGGCCGCCCCGTTTCGCGGAGGCGCGCCAGGTGTTCGCGCGTGTTGCGCTGGAACTCGGTGAGCGAGTAGATGTCGTGCAGGCTGATCATGGAGCACCTCGTTCGCAGTGAATTTCCTGCTAACAAGATGCTCACCGCCTTCACCGCCGTCAAGCCTCCCCCTGCCCACAAGAGGCGCACATGGTAAACGACAACCGTTCAGGGCGCAAGAGTGTATTTTTGTGGCCAAATCGGACAAAAGACGCAACTGTAATTCCTGCTTCTACAAGGCAAGCCCAGCGATCGCTTCAGGCCACTCGCACACTTCGAGCGCTGACGTTCTTTCAACTGATGGCTGCGGTTGCGGCGGCGGCATGCAGGTGGCACGTTGCCGCCGCTGACTGATGAACCTGCGGGGAGATGGAGATGCCGAACCGTCTGGCGAACGAGACGAGCCCGTACCTGCTGCAGCACGCGCACAATCCCGTGGACTGGTATCCGTGGGGTGCCGAGGCGCTGGAGCGGGCGCGCGCGGAGGACCGGCCGATCCTCCTCTCCGTCGGCTACTCGGCGTGCCACTGGTGCCACGTGATGGAGCGCGAGTCGTTCGAGAACGCCGAGACCGTGGCGCTGATGAACGAGCTGTTCGTCAACGTGAAGGTGGACCGCGAGGAGCGGCCCGATGTCGACTCCATCTACATGACCGCGGTGCAGCAGATGACCGGGCACGGCGGCTGGCCGATGACGATGTTCCTCACCCCGCGCGGTGAGCCGTTCTACGGCGGCACCTACTACCCGCCCGAGCCGCGCTACGGGATGCCGTCGTTCCGCCAGGTGCTGCGCGCGGTGGCCGAAGCGTGGCGCGAGCGGCGCGCGGACGTCGAGCGCAGCGCCGGGGCGATGCGCGACGCGCTGGCGCAGTCGGGCGCCGTCCACGCCGAATCGCCGTCCGCGGTGGACGGGGCAGTGCCGGATGCGGCGTACGCGTCGCTCGCCGCGCGGTTCGATCCGCGCTGGGGCGGGTTCGGCGGCGCGCCCAAGTTCCCGCAGGCCATGATCCTCGAGTTCCTCCTCCGCCAGTGGAAACGGACGGGCGAGGAGGAGGCGCTGCGGATGGCGGACGTCACGCTGCGGAAGATGGCCGACGGCGGGATGTACGACCACGTGGGCGGCGGCTTCGCGCGGTACAGCGTGGACGCGCAGTGGCTGGTGCCGCACTTCGAGAAGATGCTGTACGACAACGCCCTGCTCACCCGCACGTATCTCCACGCGTGGCAGGCGACGCACGACGACGCGCACCGCCGCGTGGTGGAGGAGACGTTCGGGTGGGTGGAGCGGGAGATGACGTCGCCGGAGGGCGGCTTCTACAGCGCGCTGGACGCGGACAGCGAGGGCGAGGAGGGCAAGTTCTACCTCTGGACGCCCGCCGAGGTGGACGAGCTCCTCGGCTCGGACGACGGCCCGCTCTTCCGCCGCTACTACGACGTGAGCGAGGCGGGGAACTTCGAGGGGAGGAACATCCTCCACACCGCGCGCGCGATGGACGACGTCGCCGCGGCGGCGGGGGTGGCGCCGGAGCGGTTGCGCGCGGTGGTCGAGCGCGGGCGGCAGGTGCTGTACGAGGCGCGGGCGAAACGCGTCTGGCCGGGGCTGGACGACAAGGTGCTGACCTCGTGGAACGCGATGATGCTGCACGCGTTCGCCGAGGCGGCGCGCGTCTTCGAGCGCGAGGACTGGCGGTCGATCGCCGTGCGCAGCGCGGAGTTCCTCACCACGGCGCTGCGGCCGGAGGGGCGGCTGCTGCGGACGTACAAGGAGGGGCGCGCGAAGATCCCCGCGTTCCTGGAGGACCACGCGCTGCTGGTGGACGCGCTGATCGCCGTCTACGAGGCCACGTGGGACGCGCGCTGGGTGCGCGAGGCGCGGTCGCTGGCGGACGACATGCTCGCGCGGTTCTGGGCGGAGGACGAGGGAATCTTCTACGACACCGCGTCGGACGCGGAGCAACTGGTCGTGCGCCCGCGCGACGTGTTCGACAATGCCACGCCGTCCGGCAACTCCGCGGCGGTGATGGCGCTGCTGCGGCTGGGCGAGCTCACCGGCGAGGCGCGCTACCGCGAGGTGGCGGAGCGGGTGCTGGGGGGGATGGCGGAATACATGGCGCGCGTGCCGCTCGGCTTCGGCCACCTCCTCTGCGCGCTGGACTTCAGCCTCGCCGCGCCGGTGGAGATCGCGATCATAGGCAATCCATCATCGGACGAGACGCGCGCCCTCGTCCGCACCGCGTCCCGCATCTACCTGCCGAACGCGGTGCTGGCGGGGAAGCGCGATGGCGATGACGGCGCCGACGACCTCATCCCCCTGCTCCGCGACCGCACGGCACTGGGCGGGCGCGCGACGGCGTACGTCTGCGAGCGGCTGGCGTGCAGGCAGCCGGTGAGCGATCCCGACGAGCTCGCGCGGCAGCTGGCGATCTGATGCCTCACGCGGAGACGCGCTCGATGTCGGCGATGGCGCGCGCGACGTAGCGGTGCACGTGCGGCCCGCCGCGGTCCATGTCGATCGACTGCAGCGCGGAGGACGCATCGACCAGCCACCCCTGCTCGCGCGCGAAGCCGGGGAGGGTGATGTCGAGCTCGTCGACCTGCTCGTCGATCCGCACCAGCAGCGCGCGCAGCTCAGGGATCATCCGCCCGCGCTCGCTGGCGTCCGCCGCGTCGAGCGCGCGGAAGCGCTCCACCGCCTCGGCGCAGAGGCGCCGGAACTCGGCCGGGTGCTGCACCGGTGCATTGTCGGTCATCGCATCGAATCACGGGAGAGGGAAACAGGCGGCTGCAACTTGTGGACGCCGTCGTCGGACGGTCAATCCTCTTCGCTCCTCCATCTCCATCTACAGAAACGCGAGGAGGGCGACCGCCGCGGCCGTCATCGCCAGCCCGGCGAGCGCGCCGAGGACGTTGAGCGCGCGCGTGTTGCGCCACTCGCCCATCACCCGGCGGTCGTTGCAGACCACGAGGATGACGAAGATGAGCGGCGGCGCCAGCACGCCGTTCACCACCGCGGCCCAGAAGAGCATGCGGATGGCGGGGACGCCGGTCCGCAGCATCACCATCCCCGCCAGCAGCGAAACCGCCATCACCGCGTAGAAGCGGATGGCGCGGCGCGGCTTCTCGCTCATCCCCGCGTTCCAGCTTTCCGCCTCGGCGATGGCCAGCGCGGCGGAGCCGGCCAGCACCGGCACCCCCAGCATCCCCGTGCCGATGATCCCCAGCGAGAACAGGAGCGCGGCCCCGGCGCCGGCCAGGGGGCGCAGCGCCTGCGCGGCCTGCTCGGCGGTGGCGATCTGCGTCTGCCCGGCGGCGTGCAGCGTGGCGCCCGTGGTCAGCACGATGAAGTAGAAGATGACGACGGAGATGGTCATCCCCGTGAGCACGTCCACCCGCGCGGCGCGGATGGCGCGCGGGGATGCGCCCCGCCGCGAGGCGATGGTCGTCCGCCCGCGTGCCTTCTCCTCCTCGACCTCCTCGTCCGCCTGCCAGAAGAAGAGATAGGGGGAGATGGTGGTGCCGAGGATGGCCACCAGCGTGAGCACCACGTCGCGGTCGAAGGCGAGGTGCGGGACGACGGTGGCGTGCAGCACCTCGCCCCAGTGCGGCCGCGCGAGGAAGGCGGCGCCCACGTAGGCGAAGAGGACGAGCGTGAGCCACTTGAAGACGCGCGCCATCACCGGATACGAGGCGAACACCAGCAGCCCCAGGATCAGCGCGGCGAACAGCGGCGCGAACACCGCCGCCGGCGCGCCCGTCAGCATCGACGCCACCGCGGCCATGGCGCCCAGGTCCGCGCCGATGTTCACCGTGTTGGCCACGAGCAGGAGGGCGCAGGAGAACCAGAGCACCCAGCGCGGATAGTAGGAGCGCAGCACGCCGGCGAGACCCTGTCCGGCCACCATGCCGATGCGCGCGCACATCAGCTGCACCGCGGCCATCAGCGGCAGCACCACGGGCGCAGTCCAAAGCAGCGCGAAGCCGAACTGCGCGCCGGCGGCGGAGTACGTCGCCACCCCCGACGGGTCGTCGTCCGCGGCGCCGGTGATGAGCCCGGGCCCCAGCTTCTTCAGGAACCCCCGGACGCCGCGGACCGGCGCAGGCGGGTCCATGCGGTGCGGAGGAGGTGCGGCCGTGGTGCTCATCTCGGGGCGGGGATGGGGAAGCGTCGGCGTGGGATGAACTTACGGCGATCTCCGCTCCGTCCGGCGTCCGGAGCCGGATGACGGCGTGTGGGGCGAACGCGGCCGGATCCGCTCGCGATCACAGAATGTCCGACGCGCCTCCGGAAACGCTTTGCGCCGCGCCCGACGCGTGCTAATCTGTGTCTCCCTCGCCCGCGTGTACATCTTTTTCCCCATCCCACCATGCCGCGCCACATCCTTCGCAACGCCGCCGCGCTGCTCGCCGCCTGGGGGATTGCCGCGCCCGCCGCCGCGCAGACCACGCCCGTGGGGTTGTGGGAGCTGGAGCGGGTGGAGGGGCGAACGCTGCCGTCGATGATCCGCCCGTCCACCACCTGGGCCGACTGCAACGACACCATGCCGCTGCAGTCGTGGGCCACCGGCGGCTACCTGGCCATCCTCGCCGACGGGCGCGCGGAGTACTACGTGCAGGCGCGGGTGCTCTGCTATCTCCATCGCACCGGGTGGGCACGCGGGCGCTTCGGCACGTGGGAGATGAAGGGCGACAGCGTGGCCTTCCGCTGGTTCGACGACCGCGAGACGGCGGGGGTCGACAGCGCCGCGGGCACCCTGCGCTTCGGCGATTACATCTGGCGCCGCTCGACGGCCGACGTGCCGCTGTTCGCGATCGACACTTCCGCGCGCGCCGCCTACGCGCGGCTGAACCGCACGGCCATGCGCCGCCTCGCCGACGCGCGCGGCGACGTGGCGATGCGCCGCCACTTCTCGTGCTCGGAAGATCCCTTCACCGCGAAGATCCCCACCGCGGTCGAGGACACGTCGGGGCTGGGCGCGCTCGTCGCCTCGGCCGCGCCGGGATGGCACCTGTCGACGGAGATGGAGATCGCCTGCCGCATCACCATGCGCCCGGACTCGTTCGGGCTGGCGGGCGCGGCGCCGCTGCATCCGCTGGAGGTGGAGCCGGGGTTCGGCAGCGGCCGCGCCTGGTGGGTGCGGCTGGGGGACGTGGACGCGGACGGCAAACTGGATCGCGTGGTCGCGCTCACGTCCAACGGCGACAAGCTGCGCGGCGCCACGCTGGTGCTGCTGGGCTCGGGCGCGTCGCACCGCTTCGACTTCGACGCGGCCCGGGTGCGCCTTCGCGGCGCCCCCGTGAACCCGCGCCGCCCGCGCGGCTGCACCCTCCCGCAGGACGCGGTGACGCACGGCGGCACGAGCTACTACTGGAAGGACGGGCAGATGGTCACGCTCGCCGCCAACCAGTGCCCGCCGGGGCGGTGACGTCGCTTCGGGACACGGCGACGCGCGACAAAGATGGTTGAACGCAGAGGAGCCGGCGGTCGCGCGACCGCCGGCTCCTCCGCGTGTTGCCGTACGATTTCCAGGGGTTAGGCCGCGTAAGGGTATGCGCGCCGCATCTCCTCCAGGAACTGCTCGGCGCGTCTCTGGATCTCCGGATCGGGAGGGTGAGCCAATCGGTCACGATCACGCGCAATGCTGCTGAGAATGCGGAGATACTTGCCGTAGAGCTCGGACGGCAGCTCGGTGAACGGCATCCTCTCCTCGTCTTCGATGTCTGCGAGGATGCGGTGCACGATTTTCGTGATCTGGCCGGTGGGATCCGCCGTGCTGCCTCGCAGCTCGGGAAAACGCGGTCCCGGCCCACGATGGCGCTCCCGCTCGTAGAGGAGGAGAGTGGCCTCGTAGACGACGAAGGTCAGCGTCGTCTCATCCACGTCGTCGAGATACTCGAACATGCTCAGCTCCTCAGCTCGATCATGTCGAAGCAGTCGCGCGGCAGCTCCTCGATCCGGAACTCCACCGAGAGAGGATGTGCGCGATCGCGCACCGGCACGGTGATGACCCTCTCCGCCACGCGATCGTACGGAATAATGTAGAGAACGGGCCGCAAATCATAGGGCGTGGCGCGCGCGACCATCTCCCCGAACTCGATCTGCTCGGCTTCCGTGATCAGGCCGGCTACCCGCTTCATTTTTGCTCCAGTCTTGATGCCGTCGCGATTGCGTTCGAACAGGGCGCTGTGCAGCTCCCCGCGGCGCGCGTCCTCGGCGTAGATGCGGTAGATCTCCGCGGGGCTGGCGCTGGGCGGGATGTTGATGTGCGCCGCGGCCTTCACCCCGTCGTACAGGGGGCTGCACCACGCATAGTGCACACCGGCGTAGAACCGCTCCGCGATCGAGTACGCCAGCAGCGTATTGGTCGAATACAGAAGCAGGGGGCGTGGCATGCATCGGTCCGCTCGGCGTTGGATCTAGATGAAGAGGACGCCTATGATGCGCCTTTGCGTTCCACCGGTCAAGTGTTGCGTTTGGAAACGTTGACGTGTGTTACAGTCCCTACGCGCTGTCTGACACCGCCCCCGAGCGGGGCGGGAAGGACACGCCAGGATCCTCCCCCGAAGACGCGGTGCGTCAGGATGCTTGACGTCCATGACGCACTGCGTTATCGTATCTCCAGCGCAGGCGCGAACCCGGGGAAATGACAATGGCGCGAGTGATCAAGCGGTACGGCAACCGGAAGCTCTACGACGTGCAGGCGAGCGAGTACGTGTCGCTCGAGCAGATCGCCGCCATCATCCGCGGCGGCGAGACGGTGGAGGTGGTGGACAACGTCACGGGCGAGGACATCACCGCCCAGACGCTCACGCAGGTGGTGCTGGAGGAGGGGAAGCGCGGCCGCGGGCTGCTGGGCTCCGACCTTCTCCACGATCTCCTGCGCAAGAGCGGGAAGGCGATCGAGTCCGGCGTGGGGCAGGTGAAGCACGGGGTGGAGGAACTGGTGGAGGGCTCGCTGGGGCGCATCTCGCGGGTGCTGCAGGGCCCGCAGACGCAGGAGCTCAGGCAGCTCCGCGAGCAGCTGGCGCAGCTCGAGGCCACGCTCAACCGCGTGCTGGAGGAGCAGGGAGAAAGCGCCCGCGAGCGCGAGCCGCGGGGCTGAGGGTTTTCGCGAAGGCTGGCTGGTCCACATCCAGGGGACGGAGATCGGGGACGATGAGCACCAGGACGACGAAGCGCACCACGGGCATCCTGCGTCTGGGCGACCTGCCTAGGAACGTGGCCGACCGCGTGGTGAAGCTGCCGAAGGAGATCGCCGACGGCGTGACCACGCGCGGCCGCGAGGTATGGCTGGCCGGGTTGGGCGCGCTGGCCACGGCCGAGGACCAGGGGAGCGCGTTCTACGGCTCGCTGGTGAAGCAGGGCGAGTCGCTGGTCAAGCGCGGCGAGGGGCTGGAGAAGCGCGGCCGCGCCCGCTGGGACGAGCTGAAGAAGGACGTGGGAGAGCGCCAGGACGCGGTGGCGGAGAAGGTGGAGAGCACCGTGGTGGACCCGATGGTGGAGGCGCTCCGCAAGCTGGGCGTGCCTACCCGCGCCGAGGTGCACAAGCTGACCGCGCAGGTCGAGGCGCTGGCCGAGCGGGTGACCGGCCTGATCACCCGGCTGGAGCGGGCGCAGGTGGCCGTCTACTCCGTCGTGGCCCGCGAGGAGGGATGGGCGGTGGAGAAGAAGGGCGCCGAGCGCGCGGTGAGCGTGCACGCCACCAAGGACGAGGCGCTCGAGGCCGCCCGCGCGCTGGCGGGGAACCATCGCCCGGCGGAGCTGGTGGTGCACCGCAAGGACGGCACGGTGCAGGACACCGTGGTGTACGACGCCTGAGCGGGCGCACGCTCCCTGCATGGGTGCCCGGGGTACGGGCGCGGGAGGACCATCCTCGCGCGGCCGCACCCCTTTCTCCTGCGCGGTACCTGAGACCCAGATGAACGACGTCGTACGCAGCTCCGGGGGACGGAAGAAGATCGGGCTGGCACTGGCCGGCGGGGTGCTGGAGGGCGGCTTCTACGAGGTGGGCGTGCTCTGCGCCCTGCAGGACGCCATCCGGGGGCTGGACTTCACCCGGGCGGACGTCTACGTGGGCGTCAGCTCGGGGGCGGTCATCACCTCGCTCCTGGCCAACGGCATCCCCCCCCGCACCCTTTCCCGCGCCATCCTCTCCCGCGCAGGCGCCGGCCTCGACCTCGATCCCAACCTCCTCTTCACCCCCGCGCTGCGCGAGTACGTCCGGCGCGCCGCCCGCGTGCCCGGGATGGTGGGGCGATGGGTGCGGCGCCGCATCCGCAATCCCCTCGACATGTCGGTGTTCGGCTCGCTGCTGGAGTTCGGTGCGCTGGCGCCCGTGGGGATCTTCGACAGCGCGCCGATGGAGCGCTACCTGGCGGGCGTGTTCTCCACCGGCGGGCGCACCAACGACTTCCGCCGGCTGCGCGGAAAGCTGCGCGTCGTCGCCGTCAGGCTCGACACCTCGGAGCTGGTGACGTTCGGCGGGCCGGGGCAGGACCACGTCCCCATCTCGCGCGCGGTGCAGGCCAGCATCGCGCTCCCCGGCTTCTACTGCCCGGTGGAGATCGACGGCGAGGCGTACATCGACGGCGTGGCGCGGCGCACGCTGAACGCCAGCGCCGCGCTGGACGAGGGCGCGGACCTGCTCTTCTGCGTGAACCCGATCGTTCCCGTCGACGTGCACGCGCAGGAGGACCGCGCGCACGGCAAGGGTCCGCCGCCGAACGGGAACGGGAGGAAGGCGAAGAGCCTGACGGACTACGGGCTGCCGGCGGTTCTGTCGCAGACCTTCCGCACGGCGATCCATTCGCGGATGGGGACGGGGTTCCGCAGCTACGCGCACACCTATCCCGGCGCGGACGTGATCCTGGTGGAGCCGGAGCTGAGCGACCACCGGATGTTCTTCTCCAACATCTTCAGCGTGTCCAACCGCCACGACGTGTGCGAGCACGCGTACGCCAGCACGCTGGCCTACCTGCGCGAGCACGCCGACGAGCTGGCGGAAAAGCTGGAGCCGCGGGGGATGTCGCTCCGCCGCGAGGTGCTGGACGACCCGCGCCGCACGCTGTTCGATGACGACGAGCGCCCCAGCCGCAGCGGCGTGCTGGGCGAGATCCGCGGCGCGCTCGACCGCTTGGGCGAGGTGCTGGACCGCCTGGAGCGCTCGGCGGCGTAGTCTTCGAAAAAAGACGAAAGTCTCACGCGGAGACGCGGAGGCGCGGAGAACTCAGTTCGGTCCTCCGCGCCTCCGCGTCTCCGCGTGAGATTACGCGCGCCGGAACTCGCTTCCCGGCGCCCACTGCGGGAGCGCGCCGGACGATGCGGCGGCCCACGCGGTGCGCAGCATCACCCGGCCCTGCTGCACCGCGCCGCCGTAGTCGAAGTCGGGGCGATACGCATCGCTGGGCTGGTGATAGTGGTGCGTGTTGAACTCGTCGTAGCGCTCCTGTCCCCATCCCTCCGGCCGGCCGACGTAGCGCAGCCCGTGGTCCATCGCCAGCGCGGGAACGCCGGCTCGCGCGAACGGGAAGTGGTCCTGCCGGAAGAACAGACCCTGCTCGGGGTGCTGCTCGGGCGCCACCTCCATCCCCTCCGCCCGCGCGGCGTCGCGCACCATCGCGCCCAGCTCGGAGCGGTCGGCGCCGATGGGGGCGATGTCCTCCGTCGTCCCCCACAGGTTGGCGCCGTCCACGTTGATGACCGCCGCGGTGGTGGACAGCGGATACAGCGGGTGCCGCGCGTACCATTCCGCGCCCAGCAGCCCGCTCTCCTCCGCCGTGGTGGCGACGACCAGGAACGGCCGCGGCGGACGCTCCGGCGCGGACGCCAGCGCCTCGGCCACCGTCAGCAGCAGCGCGACGCCGCTGGCATTGTCGTACGCGCCGTGGTAGACCAGCCGCTCGCCGCCGTCGCCGGTGCGGACGCCGAGGTGGTCGTAGTGCGCGGACAGGATGACAGCCTCGTTCAGCCGCGCGGCGTCGCTCCCGGGGAGGAAGCCGACCACGTTCGCCGTCTCCACCTGCCGAAGCTCGCTGATCACGCGCGCGCGGACGCGGATCCCCGTCTCCACCGGCCGGAAGTCCTTCGACTCGGACGCGGCGGTGAGCGCGTCGAGGTCGTGCCCGGCCGACTCCAGCGCGCGGCGGATGGCCGGCTGCGAGATCCATCCCCGCACCCGCAGCGGGAACTCGGGGTCGCCCGCCAGGTCGAACTGCTCGCCGGTGTTGGACGTCTTCACCACGTTCCAGCCGTAGCCGGCGGACGCGTCGGTGTGGATCAGGAGCACCCCCGCCGCCCCGCGCCGCGACGCCTCCTCGTACTTGTAGGTCCACCGCCCGTAGTACGTCAGCGCCTTCCCGCCGAAGAACCCGGGCGTGGCTTCCGTGCCGGGATCGTTCACGCGCACCAGCAGCACCTTGCCGCGCACGTCCACGTCCTTGAAGTCGTCCCACCCGTACTCCGGCGCGGTGATGCCGTAGCCCACGAACACCAGCTCCGCGTCGACCTCCACCTCGGGCTGGGGGATGCCGGCCTCCAGCACGTACTCGTCCTTGTACGCGGGCATGGACGGGCCGGCGGGCGTCTCCAGCGTGAGATGGGGATGCGGGTCCATCCCCAGCATCGGCACCGGCTGCAGCCACGAGTGGTTCACCGGCTCCGCGCCCATCCGCTCCAACTGCGCGGCGATGTACTCCATCGCGATCGTCCCGCCGCGGGTGCCCGGCGCGCGCCCCTCCAGCAGCGGGTGCGAGAGGAAGCGGAGGTGCGCGTCCACCGTCTTCGGGCGCACCGCGGCGAGCGCGGCCCGCAGCGCGGCGTCGTTCGGTTCCGTCATCGATCAATCCGTCAGGATGTAGCGTCCGTCGCCGAGCGCGCGGGCGCGGCCCTCCGCCTGGAGGTAGCCGAGGATGGCGTGCAGCGACCCCTCCGCGGCCAACCGGAGGCGCGGGTCCAGCGCGGCGCCGTACACCGCGTCGATCATCTCGCCCGTGCGCTGCGGCCCGGCGGCCCGCAATGCGTGGACCACCTGCGCGATCCGCTCCTCGCGGTGGCGCCGGTAGCGCGCGACCGCCTCCGCGGCGTCCTCGATCGGCGGGCCGTGGGCGGGATAAAGGATGGATGGAGATAGAGATGCGATGCGGTCCAGCGAGCGGAGATACGCCCGCAGGTCGCCCTCCGGCGGCGAGACGAGCGTGGTGTCCAGGCCGCCCATGAAGGTGTCGCCGACGAACAACGCGCCCGATGTGGGGTGATGGAACGCGACGTGATCCGGCGCGTGCCCCGGCGTGTGGACGACGGTGAGCGCGCCCGCGTCTGTCTCGATCTCGTCCCCCTCCGCCAGCCAGCGGGAGACGAGATCGCTTTCGGTTCTCTCCCCTTCTCCTGCAGCTCGGGAGAAGGGGGGCCGGGGGGGATGAGGGGCCATCCCGGGCGCGATCATCACCGGCGCGCCCGTGGTCGCGGCGAGCGCGGGAGCGGCGGCGGTGTGGTCCGCGTGCGCGTGGGTGAGGAGGATGGCGGCGGGAGATGCGCCGCCGAGCGCGTCGAGGATGGCGCGGAGGTGCGCGGGATCGTCCGGGCCGGGATCGATCACCGCCGGGCGCGCGCGGCCGACGATGAAGGTGCGCGTGCCGTCCAGCGTCATCGCGCTGGGGTTGGGCGCCAGCAGCCAGCGGATCGCCTCCATCAGCGCTCCACCAGCACCGCGCGAACGGGCGACGAGTCCGCCTCCGCCAGTCGCAGCGGCAGTGCGATCAGCTCGTACGCGCCCGGCGCGACGCCGTCCAGCAGCAGGTTCTCGACGATGGCGACGCCCGCGCCGAGCAGGACGCGGTGCACGGGCAGATCGTGCGCCTCCCGCGCGTCCGGCGACGGCGCGTCCGTCCCCAGCAGCCGCACGCCGCGATCGACGAGGAGCCGCGCCGCATCCACCGCCAGCGCCGTCCACGACGCGGGGAACGTGTCGGGATCGCGCCACGCGCCGGTGCGCAGCAGCACGCGCTCGCACCCGCCGGGGAGACGCGCGTCCAGCCACGCCGCGCTGACGTCCGCGACGGACGACGCATCCACCACCTGCGCGGGCCCGACGAACGCGTCCAGCGCGACCTCGCCGATGCGGGCGCCGTGCTCCAGCACGTGGTATGGGCCGTCGGCGTGCGTTCCCGTGTGCGGGCTCATGCACAGCTCGGCCGCGTTCGCCCCGTCACGGGCGATGGACGCCGTCCACCCCACGCGGCACGGCGCGTCGCCCGGCCACACCGGCATCCCCGCGCGCACGGGCCGGCTCACGTCGTGGATGCGCATCTACGGAGATCGCGAGTCACCATTCCATCCCGATGCAGACGTTTGCGCGGCCACAGACTGGCCCCCTCCCCCGGCCCCTCCCCCGCTTCGCAGGGGAGGGGAGAACTCAGCGCGGGCGCCGCTCATCGGCCGAATGCCGCGGCTGCAGTCGCGCAGCGACTTCGTGCTGTTGTTGCCGCGAATTCTTCATTCGTCCGGGCAAGTCTGGCGCCTGCTGGATCACCCCAGCACCAGCCCGGTCCAGAAGCGGGGGGTGAAGAGCGAGGTGACGGGGCTCACGTCTCCGGTCACGCGGATGACGGCGTCGGCGAGGGCGGGACGGGCGGTGAAGCGGCGCGCCACCGCACCCAGCAGCCGCGGCCTCGAGACGAATCCCTCGACAATGCGCTGCATCCGCTCGCCCGGGCCGAACGCGGCGCGGCGGGCGCACTCGTACGGCGCCAGCGCCCGCGCGGAGGTGTCGCCCGCGCGGAGGGCGGCGTGCGCGGTCTCGGCGGCGAGCTCGCCGCCGCGGAGGGCGCGGTAGATCCCCTGGCCGGTGAACGGATCGTAGTAACCCGCCGCGTCGCCCACCAGCAGCGCGCCGTCGGCCACGGCGGAGCGGATCGGGCAGTCGAACGGGCCCGTGGCGATCACCTCGTCCACGCGGCGGACGTGGGAGAAGCCGTAGCGCACCAACGCTGCGTCGAAGAAGGCCTCTGCATCGCCCGCGACCTCTTTCGCACGGGACTCGGGGACCACCACCGTCACGTTCGCCAGGCCGCCGCCGACGGGGGCGATGCCGAGGCAGGCGCCGGGGCCGCTCACGTGCACCTCGCCGCGCGCGGGGGCGTCGTCGAAGCCCGTCACGTGCGCGGTGAGCGCGAGCTTTCGCAGCCTCGGGCGGCGGCGGAGCAGGTTCAATCGCCGCAGCACCACCGAGCGCAGCCCGTCCGCGCCGACGACGAGGCGCGCGGTGATCTCCGCATCTCCATCATCCCCCTGCACCCGCACGCCAGTGACGCGGCCGGTGCGGTCGCGCAGCAGGTCCATCACCCTGACGCCCGTGCGTGCCTCCGCGCCGCGCGACTCGGCGTGGCGCAGAAGGATGTCATCAAGCGTCTCGCGGGGGATGCCGATGCCGTGCACGTCGCCGAAGCCGCCGTCGAACGCGCGGCCGCCGAGCGCGCCGATGCGCCAGCCGTCGAGGCGTGCGGGGCCGGCCGCCTGCACCGCGTCCCACGCGCCGAGGCGGCCGAGCGCGTCGACGCCGGCGGGGTTCACGCACTCCGCGCACGGCTTGCGGCGCGGGAAGCGGGCGCGGTCCAGCAGCAGCACGTCGTGGCCGGCATCCGCCAGCCACGCGGCCGTCGCCGAGCCCGCCGGCCCGCCGCCCACCACCACCACCTCGCGTGATTCGCGCGGAGTGCTCATCTCCTCAATCTCGCGATCAGACGCCGATCCTGCAGGCGCATCGAACGGGCGCGCCTGTGCGAATGCCGGCCTCGTCTACTCCCGCTCTACCACCAGCGACAGTCTGAACGGGAAGTGCGCCCGCACGCGGCCGTTCGCGAAGCCGGCGCGCGCCGCCAGCGCCCGCAGCTCGTCGGGGGTGAACGAGCGGCGGACGGAGAGCGGGCCGTCGTGGCGCGTGACCGGGTGCCTGCGCCAGAACGTCGCGGCGAGGAGCCGCGCGCCCAGCAGCGCCGCGCGCGACCGCGCCAGGTCGTTCACCACGAAGGCGATGCGCGACACGCGGTGCATCTCGCGCAGCACGCGGATGCAGTCGCGCTCGTCGTCGAAGTGGTGCAGGGCGGTGGACAGCAGCACGAAGTCGAACGAGCCGTCCGCGTACGGCAGCCGCAGCGCGTCCGCCGCCTCCACCTGCACGACCGGCTCCGCGGCGGTGTGCTCACGCGCGAAGGCGAGCGTGGTCGCGTGGTTGTCCGTCGCCACGACGTGCACCTGCACCTCCTCCCCGCGCGCCCACCGGGCGATCTCCAGCGGGATGTCGCCCGAGCCGGTGCCGACGTCGAGGATGCGGTACGCCTCGCGCGGGTGGCGGGCGACCAGGTCGGCGAGGTGGTGCAGGACGACGCGCGTGCCGCCCAGCCACCGGTTCACCGCCCGTAGGTCGTCGAGCGACTTGGCGAGCTCCGTGCGATCCTGCGCGGGCTCGTCCATCAGCTCCGCGCCCGCCATCCGCGGCAGCGCGCTCACGCCAGCGCCTCGCGCACGCGGCGGGCGGAATCGTCGATCGCCTCCGCCAGCGCCGCCTCGTCCAGCGTCGTCACGCGGCCGTCGCGGTAGAGCACGCGGCCGCGCACCGCCGTCATCACCACGTCGGTACCCCGCGCGGCGTGGAAAAGCGCCGCCACCGGGTCGTGCACCGGCCGCACGTGCGGCGCCGCGAGCGAGACGGCGCAGAGATCCGCGTCCTTCCCCGGCTCCAGCGTGCCGATGCGCTCCTCCATCCCCAGCGCCCGCGCGCCGTCGATCGTCACCAGCCGCAGCAGGTCGGCGGGGGCGAGGAAGCCGTACGACGCGAGGCGGCCACGGTGCAGGAGCGAGGCGATCCGCGCCTCCTCCAGCAGGTCCAGCCGGTTGTTGCTGCCGACGGAATCGGTCCCCAGCCCCACCCGCACCCCCGCCTCGCGCAGCTCGGGATAGGGCGCGATGCCGTGCCCCAGCTTCGCGTTGGCGACGGGGCAGTGGGCGACGGCGCAGCCGTTGTCGACCAGGCGGACCACGTCGTCGTACTCCAGCAGCACGCAGTGGATGAGGAGCGGGCGCGCGGCCAAGACGCCCAGCCGGTCCAGCATCTCCATCGTGGTCTGCCCCCGCGGCGGCGTGGCGATGTCGCGCGCGCGCAGCCCCGGCGCAAAGTCGCCCTCGCCGCGCGTCACCAGCTCGCGCTCGGGGACGGACTCGCCGGCATGGATGGCGATGGGAAGCCGTTCGTCGCGCGCGTACCGCCCCGCCGCGGCGAAGAGCGCGTCGGAGACGGTGTACGGCGCGTGCGGGGAGATGCCGACGCGCACCAGATCCGTCTCCTCCGCGCGCATGCGGTCGACTGCCGCGCGGAGGTCGGCCATCGACTCGTCGGCGACGCGGGGATCGGGGCCGAAGAGCTCGCGGTAGACGATGCCGCGCATCCCCGCCTCGCGCAGCGCGCCGAGCGACGCGGCGGAGGATTCGGTCGCGGCGACGGTCGTCATCCCCGCCCGCAGGCACTCGACCAGTGTCCACCGCGCGGCCACCTCGTAATCCCCGTCGCACAGCACCGCGCGCTTCGTCCCCACGAGGCGGAGGATCCAGTCGCGGAAGCGCAGGTCCTCGAGCGCGCCGCGGAAGATGGAGAGCTCGGGGTGCGCGTGGACGTTCACCAGCCCGGGGAGGAGCGCCGCCTCGCCCAGCTCGACGACCTCCGCGCCCTCGGGCGGCTCGATGGCCGCGCGCGGGCCCACGGCGGCGATGCGGCCGTCGGCGCCCACCATCACCGCCCCGTCGCGCACCGGCTCCGTGGCCACGGGCAGCACCCACGCCGCCCGCCAGATCGTCACTCGCTCCGCCATCTCCCGTCCCGTTCACGTTCCTCGAATGCCGCTCGCGTCTGCAATTCTAAGGCGCGGCGACGATGAAAAAACAGAAGGGTCTCACGCAGGGTTAGCAGAGTCAGCAGAGAACAGCTGTTCAACTGCTGACTCTGCCAACCCTGCGTGAGCCCATCTTTTTCAAGATTTGGGGATGAAAAGAAGCCGCCGCCCCGGAGAACCGGAGCGGCGGCTTCGTCCATCGACCCCTCGTCTATGCGGCCGTCACGGGGTGGCGGTGCAGGGAGACGGGAGGCTGCGTGCGTCGCACTCCGACAGCGGCACCTGGAAGGCCGCGATGCGGATGTGCGACGGCTGGTCGAGCGGCAGGTCCGTCAGCCGGCCGAAGCGCCGCGAGTCGATCCACCGGTGCCCGCCCTCGAACAGCAGCGAGTACCGGCGCTGCCTCAGCAGCGCGGTGATGAACGCCGCGTCGCTGGCCGGCTGCGCGATGGCCGCCAGCCCGCCCGAGGTGGTGCGGATGAAGTTCAGGTCCGCCGTGGCGCCGGGCTTGTCGCCCGTGAACCAGCGCGCCTCGGCCCGCAGCAGGATCAGCTCCTCGTTGCGGATGATCGGCACCGGCGAGGTGTTGCTCTCGTACATGGTGAACGCCTTGTCGCTCCCCACGCCCGAGACCGTGCGCGGGTCCACCGTCTTGATCTTGGTCAGCACCCGGTTGTCGAGGGTGGCGTCGGGCTTGTGCTCGGCGTCGGTCACGATCGACGGGTGCGCGAAGATCACCGGGTTGGCCAGCTCGTTCGGCGCGTCGCTCCCGCTGCCGTAGGTGTTGTACACCCCCAGCGTCAGCGGCGAGGCGGTGCTGACGAACGAGGCGTTCAGGTCGGTGATGGCCGCGGTGTAGTTCTGCATGTACGCGTCCACCCGCGCCTTCAGCGCCCGGTTGAACTTGATGAAGTTCGCGGGCGTGTCGAACCCGGCGTAGCCGCTGCTGAGCGGGAAGGGGAAGGACGAGCCCCCCGCCTGCAGGTCGGTGCGACCCGCGTCGAGCAGCGCCACGATCTGCGCGAACACCGCCGCCTTGGGGGCGATGGGCGCCAAGTCGCCGTTCAGCGGCCGGTCGACGTCGATCGGCGCCCCGTTCACGTCGCGGGTGTTGATCACCAGCAGCAGATCGTACGCCTGCATGGTCTTCACGAACCCGCGCACCGCCGCCTTCTGCGGGTCGGTCATCCCCTGCACCACGTCGAGCGCGTGCAGGATGATGTTGCCCAGCCGCACGTCGGCGTAGCGCGTGGTCCACAGGCCGGCCCCGAACGCGCCGCTGTTGGTCACCGGGCCCACCAGCAGCTCGGAGATGTAGCGCGGGTCGGAGACGTCGAGCGTGTACGACTCGCGCCCCACGATCCCCAGCAGCGACACGTAGCCGGTGCGGTCGGTGATGTTGGCCTTGGCGTTGATCTGCATCCCCACCGCCGCCGCCTTGATCCCCTCGGGCGTGGGGTTGTTCTCCAGCTCCTCGATGCTGGGGTTGTTGTACTGAGGGATGTCGAGGTCCGAGCCGCTGCAGGCGCCCAGCGCCAGGGCCGCCCCCAGCACGCCCGCGGCGATCGTCCTCCGCGTGTAGTGGAATCGGGTCATGGCTCAGAGCCCCAGGTTGATGGTGAGCCAGAAGCTGCGGCTGGGCGGGAACGGCGCCACGTCCACGCTGCGCGCGATCTGCTGGTTGCCGAAGTTGCTGACCTCGGGGTCCAGGCCGCTGTAGTCGGTCCAGGTGGCCAGGTTGCGCCCGCTCAGCGTGAGCCGCGCGTTGTGCACCCGCCCCGGGATGCGCGACAGCGCGCTGGCCGGCAGGTCCCACGACAGCGACACCTCGCGCAGCTTCACGTAGCTGGCGTCCTCGATGTACTGCTGCGTGTACACGCCGAAGCCGCTGACGCGCTCCAGCCCCGAGCAGTTGGGCTGGCAGTCGGGCACGTCGCGCGGGCTGGCGACGCCCGAAGGCAGCGCGAAGTCGGGCGAGTTGCCCACCGCGTCGTACAGCAGGCGGGTGAGGTTGATCACGCTCCCGCCGTGCTGCCAGTCCACCAGCCCGTAGAGGCTGAAGGCGCCCGCGCGCAGCTCGTTGCTGAAGCCCATCCGCCACTTGGGCGTGGCGTCGCCGAGCTGCTCCTCGATGGGCACGCCGCTCGAGTTCAGCCCGTTGCGGCCCACGATCTGGGTGGCCGAGCGCCCCTCCTGGATGCGGAACACGCCCAGCGCCGTGGAATTGAAGGCGCCGGTGTTGAACGCGGGAACGGGGAGGTTCTCGATGGTCGCCTTGTTGGTGTAGAAGGTGGTGCGCGAGTTCCAGGTGAAGCTCTGCCGGTCGAGCGGCGTGGCCGCCAGCGAGAGCTCGAGCCCGCGGTTGACCAGCTCGCCGCCGTTGAAGATCTGGGTGGTGAAGCCGGTGCTGGGCGCCAGGGTGCGGCGCAGGATCATGTCGCTGATCCGCTTCTGGTACACCGTGGCCTCGAGCTGCGCGCGCCCGCCCAGGAAGGTGGCGTCGAAGCCGCCCTCGATCTCCTTCTGCCGCTCGGGGCGGATGTCGCTGGCGCCGGCCGTGGCGCCCAGCACCACGCCGCCGTTCCCCTGGATGCTGTTGGTGGCGTCGAGCACGGTGAACTTGCTGCCGTACAGCGGCTGGTTGCCGCTCTCGCCGTACGCCGCGCGCAGCTTCAGGTCGTCCAGCCAGCTCGCCAGGCCGGGGAAGCGGTAGCTGGCGCTGGCCTTGGGATACAGGAAGTAGTGCCCGGGGTCGCCGTTGGCGCTGCTGCGGTCGCCGCGCAGGCTGCCGGTCAGCAGCAGGCGGTTGTCGAGCGCCAGGAACTCCTCCTGCAGGTACACGCCGAAGTCGCGCACCCGCTCGCGCGTCTGGAAGATGGTGGAGCTGGGGCCCGAGTTGATGTTCCCCTGCCCCGCCACCAGCGAGCGGGTGACCACGCGGTGGATGTTCAGGTCACGGTCCTCGTACTGGAACCCCGCCGAGCTGGTCAGCGTGGTCCCGGCGCGCGGGTTCCAGGTGTGCACCAGGTTGGCGTTGCCGTTCAGGTTCAGGTTGTGGCTGTTGGCCAGGATCGACGCGCCGGGCTGCGGGTCGGCGGCCATGAACTGCAGCTCGGCCGGGAAGAGGAGCCCGTTGTCCTGG
>DASUYB010000025.1 GCA_036377595.1 Longimicrobium sp.
TCCCCGAGGTGTAGATGACGTAGGCGAGGTGGTCGGGCGAGAGCCCCGCCGGCCGCGGATCGGCGGCGGGCAGATGCGCCCACGCCGCTTCGTCGGCGGGGTCGAGCACCGGCACGCCGGCCGCCGCGAACCGCGCCGCCAAGGGCCGCGACGCCAGCAGCACCGCGGGACGGCTGTCGGACAGCATGTAGCGCAGCCGCTCGTCCGGGTACGATGGATCGAGCGGCACGTACGCTCCGCCGGCCTTGAGCACGGCCAGCATCGCCACCACCATCTCCACCCCGCGCTCCACGCAGAGCGCCGCCCGGGCGTCCGGACCCACGCCCAGCGCGCGGAGGTGGTGCGCCAGGCGATTGGCGCGCGCGTTCAGCTCGGCGTACGCCAGCGCCCGGTCCTCGTATTCCACGGCGACAGCGGCCGGCGTCCGCTCCACCTGGGCTGCGAAGAGCTCGTGGACGCACGCCTCGCGGGGATACGCCGCATCGGTCGCGTTCCACTCCTCCACCACGCTGCACCGCTCCTCCGCGGGGAGCAGCTCAAGTCGATCGACGGGCTGCGTGTCGTCCGCGGCCATCTCTTCCAGCACGCGGCGCAGATAGCCCACGTGCCGCTCCACGGTCGCCCGGTCGAAGAGCGCGGTGGCGTAGTTCAGATCCCCCACGATCCGATCCCCGCTCTCGGCGAGGGCCAGCGTAAGGTCGAACTTCGCGCTCTCCTGCGCGGAGGCCGGCGCGGCCGCGGACTGCAGCCCCGGCAGCTCCAGTGTGCCGTCCGGCGCGTTCTGCCACGCGAACATCACCTGGAAGAGCGGGCTGTGCGCCAGGCTGCGTACCGGCTGCAGCAGCTCCACCACCTGCTCGAAGGGAACGTCCTGGTGGTGCTGAGCGCCCAGGGAGCGCTCCTTCACCCGCCCCAGCAGCTCCGCCACGGTGGGCGCGCCCGAGAGGTCCACGCGCAGCGCCAGGGTGTTGACGAAGAAGCCGATCAGACCCTCGATCTCGCTCCGCCCGCGGTTGGCGCTCGGGGTGCCGACTACGACGTCATCCTGGCCCGACAGCCGGGCGAGCACGGCCGCCCATCCGGCGAGCAGCGTCATGTGGAGGGTGGCACCGTGCCGCTGCCCCAGCGTCCTGAGCGCCGCGGTCAGCGCCTCGTCCAGCTCCACCTTCAGCGACGCACCCGCGAAATCCTGCCGCGCCGGGCGCGGATGGTCGGCAGGAAGCTCCAGCAGCTCCGGCGCGCCCGCGAGCGTCTCGCGCCAGTAGTCCGCCTGCGCCTCCAGCACGGGCCCTTCCACCCAGCGGCGGTGCCACGCGGCGTAGTCGGCGTACTGCACCGGCAGCGGCGGGAGCGGATCGGGCTCGCCGCGGGCGAAGGCGGCGTAGAGCGCGGAGAGCTCGCCGAAGAGCACCCCCATCGACCAGCCGTCGGAGACGATGTGGTGCATCGTCAGCAGCAGCACGTGGTCGTCCGCCGCCATCCGCACCAGGCGCCCACGGATCAGCGGGCCGTGCTCCAGGTCGAACGGCGCGCTCGCCTCGTCCTGCACCAGGCGGCGCAGCTCGTCCTCCGCGTCCGCCGAGGCACGGAGGTCGTGCTCCACCAGATGGAACGCGCTCTCCTCGACCGCGGCGACGCGCTGGAACGGCTCGCCATCCACCGCGGGGAAGGTCGTCCGCAGCGCTTCGTGGCGCGCGACGATGCGGTCCAGCGCGCGGACCAGCGCGCCGCGGTCCAGCTCGCCCTGCAAGCGCAGGCTCATCGGGATGTGGTACGCCGCGCCGGTGCCGCCCAGCTGCTCCAGGAACCACAGCCGCTGCTGCGCGAACGACAGCTCCAGCCGCCCGCCGCGCTCCGCGGGAACGATGGCCGGGAGATCGGCGCGCGCGGCGGTCTCCAGCCCGCGCGCGAAGTCCGCCAGCACGGGGCGCTCGAACAGGTCGCCCGCCAGGGCCTCCACGCCCAGCGCCTCCCGCACGCGCGAGACCACGCGCACCGCCACGAGCGAGTGTCCACCCAGCTCGATGAAGTGGTCGCGGCGCCCGACGCGCTCCGCGCCCAGCAGCTCCGACCAGATCTCCGCCAGCGCCTGCTCCGTCTCCCCTACCGGCTCCTCGTAGTCGCGCACGGCGAACGCGTCCGCGTCGGGCGCGGGGAGCGCGCGGCGGTCCACCTTGCCGCTGGGCGTGAGCGGCATCGCGTCCAGCCGCACGTACGCCGCCGGCACCATGTGCTCCGGGAGCCGCTCGGCCAGGTGCGCCTTCAGCGCCTCCACGGCGACCGGCTCGTCGGCCAGGTAGTACGCCACCAGCCGCTTCTCGCCCGGCGCGTCCTCTCGCGCCACGACGACGGCCTCTCGCACCGCCGGATGCTCCACCAGCTGCGCCTCGATCTCGCCCGGCTCCACGCGGAAGCCGCGGATCTTCACCTGCGCGTCGGTGCGGCCGGCGAACGCCAGCGCCCCCTCCGGCAGCCATCGGCCCAGGTCGCCCGTGCGGTACAGCCGCGCGCCCGGCTCGCCCGAGAGCGGGTCGGGGACGAAGCGCTCCGCCGTCAGCGCCGGGCGGTCCAGGTAGCCGCGCGCCACCCCTACGCCCCCCACGTAC
The DNA here is from genome assembly GCA_036377595.1 of Longimicrobium sp. Lineage (NCBI taxonomy): Bacteria > Pseudomonadati > Gemmatimonadota > Longimicrobiia > Longimicrobiales > Longimicrobiaceae > Longimicrobium > Longimicrobium sp. Next base: position 2,607 of record DASUYB010000025.1, read on the forward strand.
AGCTCGCCGACGACGCCGACCGGCACCGGCCGCATCCGCCCGTCCAGCACGAACACGCGGGTGTTGGCCGCCGGCGCGCCGATCGGCGTCACCCGCTCGCCACCTGCCGTATCGGGCACGTCGTGGAGGGTGGCGCAGATGGTGGTCTCCGTGGGCCCGTAGCCGTTGACGATCCGCAGCCCGGGAACGCTCCGCCGGATCTCCGCCAGCAGCGGCTCGGGGATGGGCTCGACGCCGACGAGCAAGCGATGCAGACGGATGCGATCGGGTGATCGCGAAACGCGCTCACGCAGCTCGGGGAGGAAGTACGGCGGCAGGTAGGCGCTGCCGACCTCGCGCGCCTCCATCCAGTCCAGGAAGGCGCCCGCCTCCAGCCTCGCTTCCTCGCGCGGGATGCAGAGCCGCCCGCCGGCCAGCAGCGCGGAGAAGATCTCGTAGACCGAGACGTCGAAGCTGGTGCTGGTCCACAGGCTGCACCCGTCGCCCTCGCCGATCGGCGCGCGACGCTGCACGTCGGCCAGCAGGCTCACCACGCCGCGGTGCGGCACCGTCACGCCCTTGGGACGTCCCGTGCTCCCCGAGGTGTAGATGACGTAGGCGAGGTGGTCGGGCGTGAGCCCCGCCGGCCGCGGATCGGCGGCAGGGAGATGCGCCCACGCCGCTTCGTCGGCGGGGTCGAGCACCGGCACGCCGGCCGCCGCGAACCGCGCCGCCTGCGGCCGCGACGCCAGCAGCACCGCGGGACGGCTGTCGGACAGCATGTAGCGCAGCCGCTCGTCCGGATACGATGGATCCAGCGGCACGTATGCTCCGCCGGCCTTGAGCACGGCCAGCATCGCCACCACCATCTCCACCCCGCGCTCCACGCAGAGCGCCGCCCGCGCGTCCGGGCCCACGCCCAGCGCGCGGAGGTGGTGCGCAAGGCGATTGGCGCGCGCGTTCAGCTCCGCGTAGGTGAGACGCTCCCTTTCGAACCACACCGCCTCCGCGCCCGGCGTCCGCTCCACCTGGGCTTCGAAGAGCTCGTGGACGCACGCGCCGGCGGGGAACGCGGCATCGGTGGCGTTCCACTCTTCCACCACCAGCTGCCGCTCGGCATCGGGGAGCAGCTCCAGTCGCTCCACGCTCCCCCGCTCGTCCGCCACCATCCCTTCCAGCACGCGGCGCAGGTAGCCGACCCAGCGCTCCACCGTCGCCCGTTCGAAGAGCGCGGTCGCATACGTCACGCTGCCGGCGATCCGCCCCTCCCTTTCGCCCAACGCGAGGGAGAGGTCGAACTTCGCCTGTACGTGCGAGGATTCCGGGCCCACACCATCCACGTCGCCGGCGAGGTCGCCGCACACTTCCACCGCCGGAGGAGACAGCCCGTCCCCGCGGGGCGTGTTCCGCCACGCGAACGTCACCTGGAACAGCGGGTGGTGCGACAGGCTGCGCGCCGGCTGCAGCAGCTCCATCACCCGCTCGAAGGGGATGTCCTGGTGCCGCTGCGCCTCCAGCGCCCGCTCCTTCACCCGTTCCAGCAGCTCCGCCACGGTGGGCGCGCCGGAGAGGTCGACGCGCAGCGCCAGGGTGTTGGCGACGAAGCCGATCGGCCCCTCGATCTCCCGGCGCCCGCGGCCTGCCGCCGGCGTACCGATGACCACGTCCGCCTGCCCCGAAAGCCGGCTCAGCACCACCGCCCAGCCGGCCAGGAGCGTCATGTACAGCGTGGCCCCATGCCGCTGCGAGAGTGCTTCGAGCCCGGCGCTCAGCTCCTCGTCCAGCTCCACCCCCACGCTGCCGCCGGCGCGGTCCTGCCGCGCCGGACGCGCATGGTCGGTGGGCAGCTCCAGCAGCCCGGGCGCACCGGAGAGCGTCGTCTTCCAGTACTCCGCCGCGGCCTGCAGGGGAGCGATGGCCCCGGGGAGCTTCACGCGCTCGGCGGTCGAAGGGTTCGTCATGGCACGGTCTCCGCGCCGGGCTGGCGAACGAGCTGCGCGAGCCGTGCGAGGGTTTCGGGGTCGAACCGGGCGAGCCGCAGCTCCAGGATCCGTTCGGCGAGCTCCGCGAGCACGGGCTTCTCGAACACAGCGGCCACTGCGAGCTCGACGTCCAGCACCTGCCGCACTCGCGAGACGACCTGCGTCGCCAGCAGGGAGTGGCCGCCCAGATCGAAGAAGTGGTCCCTCCGGCCCACCCGCTCCACTTTCAGCAGCTCCGTCCAGATCTCCGCGAGAGCCACCTCGATCTTCCCGACCGGCGCCTCGTACTCCCGCGACGCGTACGCGTCTCCCTCCGGGGCCGGCAGCGCCTTGCGGTCCAGCTTCCCGTTCGGCGTGAGCGGCAGCGCCTCCAGCCGCACCCAGGCCGACGGGACCATGTACTCCGGCAGCAGCGCCTTCAGGTGCGCCCGGAGCGCGGCGGCATCGGGCCCGTCGGCGCCTTCGCCCGAGGCGACCCAGTAGGCGGCGAGCCGCCGGTCGCCGCCCTCCACCTCCCGCGCGATCACCGCAGCTTCCTGGATCGCCGGATGCGACGCCAGGGCGCTCTCCACCTCGCCCAGCTCCACGCGGAAGCCGCGCACCTTCACCTGCTGGTCGGCGCGCCCCAGCGGCTCCACCTCGCCGTCGGGGCGGTAGCGGCCCAGGTCGCCGGTGCGGTAGAGCCGGTCGCGCGGCTCTCCCGTCCACGGGTTGACCACGAAGCGCGACGCCGAGAGCGCCGCGTCGTCCAGGTAGCCGGCCGCCAGGTGCGGCGAGCGCAGCCAGATCTCGCCCACCTCGCCCACGCCGGCCAGCTCGCCCGCGGCGTTGCGAACCAGGAGCTGCACCCCGGGGATCCCGCGTCCGAGGGGGATGATCTCCTTCTGCTCGGCTGCGGGATCGACCACGTGGTACGAGACCGCGCGCTGCGTCTCGGTCGATCCGTAGTAGTTGACGACGGTCAGGACCGGCGCCAGGCCGACCAGCCGCTGCACGTCGGCGCGGCGGAGGACGTCGCCCACGAAGAAGGCGCGGCGCAGCGAATCGATCCGCTCGCCCTCGGACGCGCCGGCCAGGAGCTGGCCCATCGCCGGGGTCAGGTGCGCCACGGTGACCCCCGCCTCGCGCATCCACCGGGCGAGGTAGCCGGGGGTCCCGATCTCGTCCGGCTCCGGCACGACGACCGCCGCACCGAGCTGGAGGGGGGTGAAGACGTCGCGGTGCAGCGGGTCGTGCGCCAGGCCGGAGAGGAGGCTGAAGCGGTCGGACGCCGCGAGCCCGAACTCCGCCGCCAGCCACGGCGTGAAGTGCGTGAGCGACGAGTGCCGCCCCATCACCGCCTTGGGCGTCCCCGTCGTCCCCGACGTGAACGACAGGTAGGCGAGTGTATCGGCGCCGATGTCGATCCGCGGCGCCTCGCCGGCCGCACCGAGGCCGTCGACGTCCTCCGCCGGTGCGTCGCCGCGCGGCCGGAGGACCACGCGCGTGCGGATGGTGGCGTCGAGCAGCGCCGCCACCTCGCGCGGGAGGTCGCCCGCGGCGGCGAGGTGGAGGTGCGCGGCGGGGCGCGCGATGCGGACGTACTCGGCCAGGCGGGCCGCCGGGTAGGCCGGATCGAGGACGAGGAAGGCCGCGCCGCTCTTCATCGTCCCCACCAGCGCGCGCACCAGCGCGGCGCTGCGGTGGCCGGTGATCGCCACCACGTCGCCGGTTCCGACGGCGTGGTCGGCGAGCCTGCGGGCGATGCGGTCCGTCGCCGCGTCCAGTTCGGCGTACGTCCACCGCTCGCGCGGGTCCTCGACGGCCAGCGCTTCCGGATCCTTCACCGCGTGGGCGGCGAACGCCTCGTGCACGGCGCCGCGCCAGCTCTCGTCCAGCGGCTCGGCCGGATCGGGAAGGACGCCGCGCGCCGCTTCCGTCGCCAGCGACAGCGCGCCCACGCGGGTCTCCGGCGCGGCCACGGACTGGCGGAGCACGCCTTCGAGCTGCGCCAGCAGCCCGCGCATCCGCGGCGCGTCGAAGAGGTCGGCGGCGTAGACCAGGAAGACGGCGATCCCCCCGCCCCGCTCCTCCACGTACAGCGTGAGGTCGAACTTGCTGGCCGCCTCGCCGTCCGTGCCGCCCCCCGCCACCTCCAGGCCGTCGGCACTGAAGGCGCCTTCCTGGAAGTTGAGGAGGTTGAGCATCACCTGGAACACGGGGGCGTGCGCCAGGCTCCGCTCGGGGCGCACCTCCTCCAGCACCCGCTCGAAGGGAAGCTCCTGGTGCGCGTACGCGGACAGCGTGGTCTCGCGCACCCGCCCCAGCAGCTCGCGGAAGCTCGGGTCGCCCGAGAGGTCGGTCCGCAACGCCAGCGAGTTGAGGAAGAGCCCCACCATCCGGTCGGTCTCCGCCCGCGTCCGCCCCGCGATCGGCGTCCCGACCACGACGTCTTCCTGCCCGGCCAGGCGCCCGAGCACCACGTCCAGCGCGGCGAGGAGGACCATGAACAGCGTGGCGCCCTCGCGCCGGGCCAGCGCGTTCACCTCCGCCGCCAGGCCGGACGGGACGAGCAGGTGCTCGACCCCGCCGCGGTGCGATTCCATCGGCGGCCGGGGACGGTCGGTCGGCAGCTCCAGGAGCGCCGGAGCGCCCTCCAGCGCGCGCCGCCAGAACTCCACCTGCCGCTCCAGCGCGGCGCCGGACAGGTGCTCGCGCTGCCAGGCCGCGTAGTCCGCGTACTGCAGCGCGGGCTCCGGCAGCGGCGACGGCTCGCCGCGCGAGAAGGCGCCGTAGAGCGCGGAGAGCTCCTCCTTCAGCACTCCCACCGTCCACCCGTCGCCGATGACGTGGTGGAGGTTGAGGAGGAGGTGGTGCTCGGCGTCGGCCACGTGGACAAGCGACGCGCGGAAGAGCGGCCCGCGCGCCAGGTCGAACCGGTGCCCCGAGGCTTCGGCCGCCAGGCGCCCGGCCTCGGCCCGCCGCTCGCTCTCGGGGAGGTGCCGCAGGTCGGCGACCGGCAGGTCGAAGTCGGCCGGGGCCGGGGCGATCCGCTGCACGGGAACGCCGTCGACGGCCGGGAGCGTGGTGCGCAGCGGCTCGTGGCGGCGCACCAGCTCGGCCAGCGCGCGGCGGAGCGCCTCGGCGTCGAGAGCGCCGGTGATGCGGTACGAGAACGGGATGGCGTACGCCGGGCTCCCCGGGTCCAGCGCGTCCACGAACCAGAGCCGCTCCTGCGCGAACGTCAACGGCAGGTCGCCTTCGCGCGCGGCGGGGGCGATGGCGTCGTCGGCCGCCGCGCCGGTGCCGCGGAGCTGGTCGATCTCGGCCGCGAGCTCGGAGAGGACCGGCCGCTCGAAGACGGCGCGGATCGGGAGGTCCACGCCGAAGACCTGGCGGACGCGCGCGGCGACGCGGGTCGCCAGCAGCGAGTGGCCGCCCAGCTCGAAGAAGTGGTCCCACCGGCCTGCCTGCTCCGCCCCCAGCAGCTCGGCCCAGATCTCCGCCAGCGCCCGCTCGGTCTCGCCCACCGGCGCCTCGTAGCCGCGCCGCGCGTACGCGTCGCCTTCGGGGGCGGGGAGCGCCTTGCGGTCCAGCTTGCCGTTGGGCGTCAGCGGCAGCGCCTCCAGGCGCACGTACGCCGCCGGCACCATGTGCTCGGGGAGGCGCGCGCCCAGGTGAGCGCGGAGCGGTTCGATCTCGAGAACGGCGTCGCTCGTGTAATACGCCGCCAGCCGCCTGTCGCCGGCCGCATCCTCGCGCGCGGTCACCACCGCCTCGCGCACCTGCGGATGCTCCAGCAGCCGCGCCTCGATCTCGCCCACCTCCACGCGGAAGCCGCGGATCTTCACCTGGAAGTCGTTGCGGCCCAGGAACTCCAGAACTGCAGTGCGGGAGTGCGGAAGTGCGGGAGTGCGTTGGCCCTCGTGCGAATCCAGCGCACTTCCGCACTCATGCACTTCCGCACTCGTAGTCTCGGTACGCCACCGGGCCAGGTCTCCCGTCCGGTACAGGCGTGCCCCCGGCTCGCCGCCGAACGGATCGGGGACGAAGCGCTCCGCCGTCTGCCCCGGCTGGCCGAGGTAGCCGCGCACCACGCCCACGCCCCCCACGTACAGCTCGCCCGGCACGCCGAAGGGCACCGGCTGCATCCGCGCGTCGAGCACGTAGACCCGCACGTTCGCGATCGGCTTCCCGATGGGTGGACGTCCGCTGGGGGATGGGTCGATCGAGACCGTCGCGCAGACGGTGGTCTCGGTGGGGCCGTAGGCGTTCACGAACCGCCGTCCCGCGCCCCAGCGCGCCACCACGTCGGCGGAGACGGCCTCGCCGGCGGAGACCACCGTGCGCAGCGCCGGCAGCTCGTCCGCCTGGAGCGCGGCCAGGAGCGCGGGCGGCAGCGTGGCGACGGTGACCGCCTCGTCGCGCATCAGCGCCAGCAGCTCGGGGCCGGCCTGCCCGGGGCGCGCCATCACCAGCGCGGCGCCGGAGAGGAGCGTGTGCGCGACTTCGGCGACGGCGGCGTCGAAGGAGAACGAGGCGAACTGCAGCACGCGTCCCCCCGGCTCCACCCCGAACGCCTCGCGCTGCGCCGCCGCCAGGTTCCCGATCCCCCGGTGCGGCACCACCACGCCTTTCGGCCGCCCGGTCGATCCCGAGGTGAAGATCACGTAGGCGGCGTTCTCCGCATCTACATCAACCGAAAGGTTTTCGTCGTCCTCGGCCTCGATCTCCGCCGCGACCCGGTCCAGCGCGACGACGGGCGCCTGCGTCGCCGGGAGATCGGCGGCGAGCGCGGAGGTGGTGAGGATGAGGCGGGCGGCGGAACGCTCCAGCATCCAGCGCCGGCGCTCGGCGGGGTACGCCGGGTCGACCGGGAGGAAGGCGGCGCCGGCCTTGTTGACGGCGAGCAGCGCGACCACCATCTCCACCCCACGCTCCAGCGCCAGCGCCACGATCCGCTCCGGGCCGGCGCCGAGCGCCACCAGCCGCCGCGCGAGCCGGTTGGCGCGCGCGTTCAGCTCCGCGTAGGTCAGCGCCTCGTCCGCGTGCACCAGGGCCACGGCGTCCGGCGTCCGCCGCACCTGCGCCTCGAACAGCTCGTGGATGCACAGCCCGCGCGAATACCCGGCCTCCGTGTGGTTCCACTCCTCCAGCACCAGGCGCCGCTCGGCCTCCGGCAGCAGCGGGAGCGCGTCCACGGCCTGACGCTCGTCGGCGACCATCCCCTCCAGCACCCGGCGCAGGTACGCCAGGTAGCGCTCGACCGTCTCCCGGTCGAAGAGCGCCGTCGCGTACTCCACGCTCCCGACGATGCGCCCGCCCGCCTCCACCAGCGAGAGCGACAGGTCGAACTTCGCCGCCACCTCTGGCGCCGCGCCCGCCGGGCCCACGCCTCCCGCCCGGAGGCCGGGAAGCTCCAGCCCGCCCTCCGACGCGCTCTGCCAGGAGAACATCACCTGGAAGAGCGGCGCGTGTGCCATGCTGCGGGTCGGCTGCACCAGCTCCACCACCTGCTCGAAGGGGATGTCCTGGTTCTGCTGCGCCTCCAGTGCGTGCGCCCGTACCTGCTCCAGCAGCTTCGCCACGGTGGGCGAGCCGGAGAGGTCCACGCGCAGGGCCAGCGTATTCACGAAGAAGCCGATCAGCCCTTCGATCTCCGCGCGGCCGCGGTTGGCGCTCGGCGTGCCGACGACGACCTTGTCCTGACCCGAGAGCCGGGCGAGCACGGCGGCCCACCCGGCCAGCACGGTCATGAAGAGCGTGGTGCCGCGGCGCTGGCCCAGCGCCTTCAGCGCGGCCGTGAGCTCCTCGCCCAGGTCGATCCACACCGTGCCGCCGGCGTAGTCCTGCCGTGCGGGACGCGGACGGTCGGTGGGAAGCTCCAGCAGCTCGGGCGCGTCGGCGAGCGCCGCCTTCCAGTACTCCGCCTGCTTCCGCAGCACCTCGCCGTCGACCCACTTCCGCTGCCACGCCGCGTAGTCCGCGTACTGCACCGGCAGCGGGGGGAGGGGATCGGGCTCGCCGCGGCGGAACGCCCCGTAGAGCGCGCTCAGCTCGCGGGTGAACACCCCCATGCTCCACCCGTCGGAGACGATGTGGTGCATGGTGACGAGGAGCACGTGCTCGTCCTCCGCCACCCGGATCAGCCGGCCGCGGATGAGCGGCCCCCGCGCCAGGTCGAAGGGCGCGCGCGCTTCCTCACCCAGCAGCCGCCGCAGCCCGGACTGCGCCTCGGGATCGCCGCCCAGGTCGTGCTCGGCGAGAAGGAACCGGCTCTCCTCCACCGGGGTGATGCGCTGCGCGGGCTCGCCCTCCACCTCCACGAACGTCGTGCGCAGCGCCTCGTGGCGCGCCACGATCGCGTCCAGCGCACGCCGCAGCGCCGCCCGGTCCAGCTCCCCTCCCAGCCGCAGCCGCGTGGGGACGTGGTACGTGCTGCCCAGGTCCCCCATCCGCTCCAGGAACCAGAGCCGCTGCTGCGCGAAGGAGAGCGGCAGCCGCCCGCCTCGATCCACGCGCTCGATCGGCGGGAGCTCGGTGCGCGCCGCGCTTTCGATGGTGCGCGCGAGATCCGCCAGCACCGGGCGCTCGAACAGGTCGCCGAGCGCCACCTCCGCGCCCAGCACCTGGCGAACGCGGGAGATCACGCGGACGGCCAGCAGCGAGTGGCCGCCCAGCTCGAAGAAGTGGTCGCGGCGGCCCACCCGCTCCACGCGCAGCAGCTCGGACCAGACCTCCGCCAGCGCCTGCTCGGTCTCCCCCACCGGCGCCTCGTAGCCGCGCGTCACCAGCGCGTCACCTTCGGGCGCGGGAAGCGCCCGGCGGTCCAGCTTGCCCGTCGGGGTCAGCGGCAGCGCGTCGAGCCGCACGTACGCCGCCGGCACCATGTAGTCGGGGAGCGCCGCCGAGAGGGAGGACCGCAGCGCCTCGCTCTCCGCCGGCACGCCGGTCTCCGCCGGCGTCCAGTACGCCACCAGCCGCTGCTCGCCCGGCACGTCCTCGCGGGCGACGACCACGGCCTCGTTCACCCCCGGATGCCCGGCCAGCCGCGCCTCGATCTCGCCCAGCTCGATCCGGAAGCCCCGGATCTTCACCTGCTCGTCGGTGCGCCCCACGAACTCCAGCGTGCCGTCGGCCTTCCACCGCCCCAGGTCGCCGGTGCGGTAGAGCCGCGCCCCCGGCTCGCCCCCGAACGGATCGGCCACGAAGCGCTCCGCCGTCAGCCCCGGACGGTCGAGGTACCCGCGCGCCACGCCCGGGCCGCCCACGTAGATCTCGCCCGCCGCGCCCACCGGCACCGGCTCCAGCCGCCGGTCGAGCACGTACATCCGCATCCGCGCGATCGGCCGCCCGACCGACACCGTCCGCGCCCCCTCGGCCACCTCGCGCACGTCCTCCCAGCTGCACCAGGCCATGACCTCGGTGGGGCCGTAGACGTGCACCAGCCGCTGCGGCTTGCCGCCCCGCAGCACGCGGCGCACGCTCTCCACCTCCACCGCCTGCCCGCCGAAGAGCACCTCGCGCAGCGTGGAGAAGATGTCGGGCTGCTCGCGCGACAGCAGGTTCAGCAGCGCGGTGGTCTGGTAGAGCGTGGTGATGCGCTCCTCGCGCAGGACGTCGCGGAAGGCGGCCGGCGTGAGCAGCACCTCCTTGGGGATCCCCACCAGCGTGGCCCCGCCCAGCAGCGCGCCCCAGGCCTCGAAGGTCAGGGCGTCGAAGCTGGCGTTCGAGGCCTGCGCCACGCGGTCGCCCGGACCGAACGCCACGTAGTCGGTGTCGCGGACCAGGTGCACCACCTCGTGGTGCTCCGCGGCCACGCCCTTCGGCCGTCCCGTGCTCCCGCTGGTGTAGACCACGTAGCAGAGCTGTCCCGGCGCGCTCGCGACGCCGGGGTTCGTATCCGGCTCGCGCGAGATGGCTTCGGCCGCCTCGTCCAGCCACACCGCCCGGGTGCGGCCGGCCAGCAGCGCGTCCCGCAGGCCGGGCCCCGGATCGCGCCGGGCCAGCAGCACGGCCGCCGCGCTGTCCTCCAGCATGAAGCGCAGCCGCTCCGCCGGGTAGGCGGGGTCCAGCGGGACGTACGCCCCGCCGGCCTTGAGCACCCCCAGCATGGCCACGATCAGCTCGGCGCCGCGCTCCAGCGCGATGGCCACGCGCGCCTCCGGCCCCACGCCCAGGCCGACGAGGTGGTGCGCCAGCCGGTTCGCCCGCCGGTTCAGCTCCGCGTAGGTGAGATGCTCACCCGCGAACTCCACCGCCACCGCGCCGGGCGCGCGCTCCACCTGCTGCTCGAACAGCGCGTGGATGCACGCCCCGGCCGGGTAGTCCGCCTCCGTCCGGTTCCACTCCTCCACCACCAGCCGCCGCTCGGCCTCCGGCAGCAGCGGGAGTGCGTCCACGGCCCGACGGTCGTCGGCGACCATCCCCTCCAGCACCCGGCGCAGGTACGCCAGGTGGCGCTCGACGGTGGCCCGCTCGAACAGCGACGTCGCCCAGGTCAGGCTCCCGGCGATGCGCCCGCCCGCCTCCTCGAGCGAGAGCAGCAGGTCGAACTTCGCCGGCGCCTCCGACGCCGCACCCGCCGAGCCCACGCCTCCCGTCCCGAGGCCGGGAAGCTCCAGCCGGCCGTCCGACGCGTTCTGCCAGGAGAACATCACCTGGAAGAGCGGCGCGTGCGCCAGGCTGCGGGTCGGCTGCACCAGCTCCACCACCTGCTCGAAGGGGATGTCCTGGTTGGCCTGCGCCCCCAGCGCCCGCCCCTTCACCCGCCCCAGCAGCTCCTCGACGGTGGGCGAGCCGGAGAGGTCCACGCGCAGCGCCAGCGTGTTGATGAAGAAGCCGATCAGCCCCTCGATCTCCGCGCGGCCGCGGTTGGCGCTGGGCGTGCCCACCACCACGTCCTCCTGGCCCGACAGCCGCGCCAGCACCGCGGCCCACCCGGCGAGCACGGTCATGAACAGCGTGGTGCCGTGCCGGCGACTCAGCGACTTGAGCCCTGCGGTCAGCTCCTCGTCCAGCTCCACCTCGGCCGAGGCCCCGGCATGGTCCTGCCGCGCGGGGCGCGCGCGGTCCGTGGGCAGCTCCAGCAGCTCGGGCGCGCCGGAGAGCGTCTCCTTCCAGAAGTTCGCCTGCCGCTGCAGCACCTCGCCCGACACCCAGCGCCGCTGCCACGCCGCGTAGTCGGCGTACTGCACGGGCAGCCCGGGGAGGGGATCGCCCTCGCCGCGCGAGAAGGCGCCGTACAGCACGCTGATCTCGTTCACCAGCACGCCCATGGACCACCCGTCGGAGACGATGTGGTGCAGGGTCACCAGCAGCACGTGGTCGTCGGCCGCCAGCCGCACCAGCCGCGCGCGGATCAGCGGCCCGCGCGCCAGG
>DASUYB010000026.1 GCA_036377595.1 Longimicrobium sp.
CCCCCAAAGCCGCTCACGCAGGCGCAAGCACGCCCCGCGAGGTGCCGCGCCTTTTCCTGAGCCGCTCCAGGAGACACTTCACCCCCAGCACGTTGATGACGCGCCTCAGGTTGTAGGAGAGCGCCATCAGACTGAATTCCCCACGCACCTTCCGCAGACCCTTCAGCAGGAAGTAGCCGAAGTCCATGCCCCGCTTCATCGTCCCGAAGGGGTGCTCGACTACGCACTTCCTCTGCTGCTGCAGCTCGGGCCGGGCCTTCACCCGCCCTTCCATCGCCTCGGCCCAGGGCTCGTCCACCCGCCGCGAGAGCCGGCGGCCCTCCTTCTTGCTGCTCGTGCACCGCTCCCGCAGCGGGCACCCGCGGCAGGCCTCCGCGTTGGCGTAGTACCGCACCTCCTGCCCCTTGTCCCGACTCTGGGTGAAGAAGGCCAGCCACTGTCCGGCCGGGCAGCGGTATGCGTCACGCTGCGCGTCGTAGGTGAAGTCCAGCTTGGTGTACAGCCCCTTGTTCGCGTTCTTCGAGCTCTCCATCGCCGGCACGTACGCAGTGATCTTCGCCTCCGCGCACTCCTTCACCTTCGTAGCGTTGTGGTAGCCGCAGTCGGCCACCACCTCCAGCGCCTCGACCCCGAGCGCTTCCTTCGCCGCCCGCGCCATCACCGCCAGCTGCTCGCGGTCGTTCACCTCGTTGGTGACGTCCTGCTCCACGATCAGGTGGTGCTTCGGATCGACCGCGATCTGCCCGTTGTAGCAGACCCCGAAGCCTTCGCGCGTCTTCATCCGCCGGCTCTCGGCGTCCGTCAGCGAGAGCTGGCGCTCCCCGTTCTCCTTCAGCGCCTGCTGGTGCTGCTCGTACATCGTCTTGCGCTCCTTCAGCCGCTCCAGCTTCTGCTTCAGCGACTTCTGCGCGGGCGTCTCCTCGGCCGCCTCTGCGCCGTCCTGCCGCTCCAGCTCCGCCAGGTACTCCCCGATCCGCTCCTCGATCCGCGGCAGCAGCTTCTTCAGCCGCTCCACCGTGAAGTTGCGGTCCTTGCCGTTGACCGCCTGGATCTTCGTCCCGTCGATGAAGCTCAGCTCCCTTCCGAACAGGTCCAGCTCTCCGCACAGCAGCGTGAACTCCCGCCACACCTGCTTCAGCGCGCCCACGTTCTCCCGCCGGAACTCCGCGATCGTCTTGTGGTCCGGCGACAGCCGCCGCAACAGCCACATCACCTCCACGTTGCGGTGGCACTCGCGCTCCAGGCGCCGACTCGACCGGATCCGGTTCAGATAGCCGTACACGTAGAGCTTCAGCAGGTCGCGCGGATGATACCCCGGCGCCCCCAGGCGCGCTGGCATGGCGCGCTTGATCTCCAGCTTCACCGGGTCCAGCCCTTCAACGAACGCGTCGATCACCCGGACCTCGTTTTCTTCCGCGACGTAATCGTCCAGCCGCTCCGGAAGCAGCGCCATCTGCCCGCGGTCCGCTCCAATCCTGTATCCGCTCACCATCCCTCCAGCAACGAAGGCCTGACGTCAGCGAGGATACATATAGTATACAGAGTAAACAAGCCGCCCGCCAGAGTTCTGACACACTCTGGGCCTCAGGATGACGTCGGCGTGGGATTGGTCCGGGTGCATCAACCGAATTCCAACGGGAGCCGCCCCCGCGGCCACGACCGCGGGGGCGGCTTCGCGCGTCCGACCCGAAACGCTCGGCTCAGACGCGCGCGGCGCCGATCACGGCGGGCAGCAGCGCCCGGCCGTCACGGTGATGCACACGTCGCAGCTGTGGCAGGTCTGCACCTCGGTGAAGAATCCCTGCACCGTGCCCTCGTGCATCTCCTTCGCGTCGGTGGTGAACGAGTCCACCGCCAGCTTGTCCACGTCCAGGGTCAGCTTCTTCATGGTCACTTCTCCTGTTCCGGGTCGGCCCGCCGCGGGTGGCGTTTCCACCCTGTCCGTCCGGGCTCGCAGGCGAATCGTGGCCATAAACGCGTGGGGAGGCGACGATCGTGGGACAAACTGTAGGAACATCGGTATGAACCGCGGCCCGGCGCGCCCGCGCAGATCCTCGTCTCCGCCGCCGTTCGGGGGGACGGAAGAGCGGCGGCACGCACTTCGTCGTGCGGGTGTCACGATCGGCCGGTGCGGGCCGTTGATGGAGGCGGAACCCGCATCGGCCCACTCCAGCGAACCTCCTCCCGATGAAGACGACGCGCATTTGGATCACCGCCGCACTCGCCGCCCTCGCCCTGGCCGGCGCGGGCGGATGCAGGCTGCCCACCACCGCGTGCACGATGGAGCTGCGCGTGGACATCTCCCCCGCGCAGAAGAGCATCCACGTGGGCGACAGCTTCCAGGCGAAGGCCGAGGGCGTGTCGTGCGGCGGCCGCGACCGCTTCCCGTACGAAGGCGTCACCTGGAGCACGTCCGACACCGGCGTCATCCAGCTCGACGCCGCGACCGGGCGCATCACCGGCCTCGCCGCCGGCTCGGCGACGGTGACGGCGCACGACCCCGCCAATCCCCAGTTCCCGCTCGGGACGGTGAGCGTCACCGTGCAGCCCTGAGGATTGCCGCCGGGCGCCATCCGCGATTACGATGCGCGGCAGGTGAGGCCTGCCGCGCATCGCTTATTCATCTCCCTTTTGACGAGATCGCCGCCCGATGACCGATGGTGAGCGCCCAAAAGCCATGGAGATCCGCATCGAGCCCGTCACGGAGGCGCACGTCGAGTCGTTCCATCGCTGCTTCGAAGCGGTGGCGCGCGAGCGCCGCTGGCTGGCGCTCTTCCCCGCCCCGCCAACTGCGGACAGCTGATCTCCAGGGAGATGGGGTGACTGCGCCGACGCGTCCCGCCGCGCTCTTCGCCACCCTGCTGCCGGCCTGAGTCTCGCCCGTCCCACCGAGACACCGCCGCCGCAGACGACCGCGCGGTGGATGCGCCCGCGGCCGGACGCCCACTCCAATCCGTAAATCCCCACCACAGCAGCATTTCCCGCGACGGAGGCCGGCTCTCGCTCAACGGGCCTACGCGCGACATCGATCGTGTCCGCTCCCGGCGCGGTTGATGCAATTGAGTGATCGTGGCCGATCTCCTCCGGCCAGTCATTCGCGGCCGCGACAACCTCATCCCGCTTCTCTCGCAGCCTGATCCTCTTCAAAGCACTTCCGATCATACGCCCGTCGATACTCCCTCAAGCTCTCATCGCGCCATTATTTTACCATCACGCAAACCTCATCTGTCCACGAATGACTATTCCGCACGGCCGCAGCAGTCGGGACGGCCCCGGCGTCCAGACGCTGCGGCGTGCGTGCCGGATAAATCGAGGTCATCGAAAAATGACGATCCCCCTGATAGGAGCAGACCCATGACCCAGCCCAACCAGGAGCACGCCACCGAGCTCGACGCCATGCGCCTGGAAGCGGGCGTCACCCCCCTGGCCGCCGGGACCGTGACGCCGTGCGACGAATTCGGCGAGCGGGTGGACGAAGTGATCCGGAGAGACTGCCGCAGGAAGGTCAATCACCTCCGGCACTGTTCGGGCGAGCAGGAACGCTGTCCGTGGCAGATCCGCCCGCGCGGCCCCATCTGCTTCGGCGACATCGAGCCGTGCCGCGACAACCGGGGCTCGTGCGTCTCGCGCGAGGTGGTGCTGATCACGCGCGGCGCCAAGGGCGGCGACTACCGCGTGATCGTGGGCCCGGTGTGCTTCAGCGTGTGCTGGGGCTACGCCACGCGCGACTGCTTCGTCCTGCCGCTCTGCCCCGACTGACTGGACGCGAAGGCCGCGCCCGGGTGCGCCGCCTCGCTGGTCTGCAGGAGTGAAACCGGATGGCGACATGGGCGTAGTAATCCCCCGTTACCATCTGTTTCTCTCCGCAGGAGCCTTCCGATGTTCATCCCCCACGTGCGCACGCGCGGCCCGGTCACCCGCGAGCGCTGGCTGATGCTGACGGTTCTCGCCGTGGCCGCCGCGATCGTGGCCGGCCTGCAGTTCACCTCCGCCGCGCTGCTGCCGCCGGAGAAGACCGCCGCCATCTCCGGCGTGGCCGTCGGGCTGGTGATCGGCAGCATCGCGCTCGGCATCCAGCGCCTGCGCGGCGAGTAGAATTCGAAAACAGAAGGTCTCACGCAGAGAAGCAGAGGCAGCAGAGAACTTCATTCCGTTCTCTGCTGCCTCTGCTTCTCTGCGTGAGACCCAATCTTTTACGGATCTCTTGCAGGATCGTCAGCTCGACGCGACGGGGTTGCCGTTCTCGTCGACGACGACGATGGGGAGGTTGAGCGCGCGCAGCCCCGGCTCGATCACCCTGCGGTCGCCGACGACCACGATGGCCGACTTCTGCGGGTCGAGATACTTCGACGCCGCGGCGGCCAGCTCCGCGCCCGACAGCCCGCCGATGCGCTGCGCGTAGCTGTTGTAGAAGTCCACCGGGATCCCGTTCGCCAGCAGGTCGCCAACGGCGAACGCCACCTGCGTGACCGTCTCGAAGCGCAGCGGCAGACCGGCCGTGCGGTTGGTCTTGGCGAACACCAGCTCCTGGTCGGTGATCGGCCGCTCGCCCCGGATGCCGCGCAGCTCGCCCAGCCACTCGGTGATGGCGCTGTCGGTCTTGGCCGCCACGATGTCGCTGGAGCCGCGCACCGTGCTGACCTGCGGCACCCGGCGCCACTGCAGCCCGCTGTTGGCGCCGTAGGTGAAGGCGTGCCGCTCGCGCAGGTTGCTGTTCAGCCGCGCCGCGCTGACCCCGCCGAACACGGTGTTCATGGCCTCGAGCGCGTAGTAGTCGGGCGTGTCGCGCGACGGGCCCACCTGCCCCACCCACACCGTGCTCTGCGGCGAGTTGGGCCGGTCGAGCAGGTAGATGGTGGTGGCGCCGGCGGGGCGCGCGGCGGGGACCTCGTAGCGCGCCGTCTTCCCCCCCGCGGGCCAGGCGCCGAACACCCGCTCCAGGCTGCGCACCGCGGCGTCGGGCGTCACGTCGCCCACCACCACCAGCTTCACGTTCTGCGGCCGCACCCAGTCCGAGTGGAAGGCCATCAGGTCCGCGCGCGTCACCGAGCTTACCGTCTGCTCGGTGGCCAGGCGCGCGTACGGGTGGTCGGCGCCGTAGAGCACCGCGTTCAGCACGTGGTCGGCCAGGAACGACGGCTGCTCGCGCAGGCGCCGGAGCTGCGCCACCGTGTTGGCCTTGTTGCGCGCCAGCGCCGCCTCGGGAAAGGCGGGGTGCATGAGCATGTCGCCCATCAGCTCCAGCGCGCGGTCCAGGTTCCCCTTCACCGTGGTGAAGCCCTGCGCCGTCACGTTGGTGCCCAGGTCGGCGAACTCGGTGGCCAGCTGGTCGGCGCTGCGCGTGGCCGTTCCCTCGGCCAGCATCTGGTTGACGAGGTTGGAGAGCCCGGCCTTGTCCGCCGGCTCCAGCAGCGGCCCCGCGTCGATCACCGCGCGCACGGCCACGATGGGAAGCTGGTGGTTCTGGATCACCGCCACGGGGATGCCGTTGCTCAGCGCGCGCATCTCCACCGTGGGAAGGCGGAAGGGCGCGGCGGCGGGCGCCACCGGGCGCTGCGCGCGGTCGAGCGTCTGCGCGAGGGCGTCCGTGGCCGCGGCGGTGGAGACGAGCGCCGCGGCGGCGATGACGCGCCACGCCGCCTGGTTCGTGCGGATGGACATCAGTTCGCTCCCGGGGCGGGGGTGGCGGTGGCGGCCTGGGACGTGGTCCCGGCGGGGGTCACGTTGGTGAACGGCAGCGAGGGCTTGCTGACCTGGTCGAGCTTGCCCGCGGGCACCATCGACAGCACCACGCGGCCGGCGCCCAGGTACCGCCGGGCCACGCGCTGCACGTCGGCCGGGGCCACCGCGGCCGACTTCGCCAGGTTGGTGCGGTACGCCATCGGGTCGCCGTCGAACACCTGCCCCGTGGCCAGCTGCTCCACCCGGCTCAGGCGCGACTCCAGCCCGACGACCGTGTTCACCGCCTGGTAGTTCTTCACCCGCTGCACCTCGGCGGCCGAGAGCGGCTCCGTCTTCACCGCGGCCACGATGCTGTCCACCAGCCCCTCGATCTCGGTCAGCGACGCGTTCGGGCGCGGGGTGACGCCGATCTGGAAGTAGCCCGCATCCTCGTTGGTGCTGTTGAAGGCGAACACCCCCGTGGCCAGCTGCCGGTCGTAGACCAGCAGCTTGCGCAGCCGGCTGGTGCGGTCCAGCGTCAGCAGCGAGCCCAGCGCGGCGAGCGCGGGGCGGTCGGCCGACTGGCGGCCGACGGTGGGCCAGGTGAAGGTGATCTGCGGCAGCCGCGCACGCGTATCCTCCAGCACCAGCCGCTTCTCCGCCGCCAGCGGGTTCGTCACCACGCGCGGGCGCTCGATGGCGGGGCCGCGGGGGATGGAGCCGAACCAGCGGTCCAGCATCCCCTTCGTCCGGGCGACGTCGATGTCGCCGCTGATGACGATGGTGGCGTTGTTGGGCGAGTAGTACGTGCGGAAGAAGTCGCGCACGTCCTCGAGCGACGCGGCCGACAGGTCGGCCATCGACCCGATCACCGGCCACGAGTACGGGTGCGTCGAGGGATAGAGGGCGGCCAGCGTCACCTCGTCGCCCACGCCGAAGGGCTGGTTGTCGACGCGCAGCCGGCGCTCGTTCTTCACGATCTCGCGCTCGGCGTCGAGCCGCTCCTGGTTCACCCGCGTCAGCAGCGTGGCCATGCGGTCCGACTCCAGCCAGAGCGCCGTCTCCAGCTGGTTGCTGGGGAGCACCTCGTAGTAGTTGGTGCGGTCTTCGGTGGTGCTGCCGTTGAACACGCCGCCCAGCGACTGGATCAGGCGGCGGTGCTCGCCCTGCCCCACGTTCTGCGACCCCTCGAACATCATGTGCTCGAACAGGTGGGCGAAGCCGGTGCGGCCGGGCTTCTCGTTCTTCGAGCCCACGTGGTACCACACCGTCAGCGCCACCACGGGAGCGGAGTGGTCTTCGCTGAGCAGCGCCGTCATCCCGTTGGCCAGCGTGTGCCGGACCAGCGGAAGGGTGGGCACGTCCACCGGGGCGGACCTTGCGCCTTGCGCCTGCGCCGCGCCGCCGTACAGCAGGCATGCGGCGAGCAGCGCGCGCCGCGCGGACCGGGCCGTTCGCGTCATGGGCTCTCTCTGGGTCTGGGGGGATGGGGGATGGGGTTGGGGATGATGATGCGGGTGTCCACCGCACGCCTTCGACCCCGCCGCCGCGGAAACCGTTGCGTGGAAGACTCGCCGGGGATCGGGTCGTGGAGCAATGTAAGAACGCGCGCACGCGGACGATACATGTTTTTCCGCCAGAACGTCCCACTATGTCGCAGGGTGTTCCATTCCGGGTGCGGATCGCGCTTCTCCGGGCACGGATGGCCGGGGGGAAGGCAGCGCCCGGCGCGCTTGTCGCCGGTATCCCGTGCGACGACATTGGGCACCGAGGTGGGCAGAGGACAGGGAACAGGGGAGATGACGAGCGTGGAGCCCCGCCGGACTGCGCCCGTGAGCGTGACCGTCGCAAAGCCCGCCGAGTACGCGGAGATCGCGGCGGTGAACGTGGCCGCGTACGAGGAGTTCCGCGCGCGCATCGACGACGCGGGATGGACGCGGATGCGCGCGAACATCTCGGGAATCGCGAGGGAGGCGGAGACGTCGACGGTGCTCGTCGCGCGCGGCGGGGACGGCGTGCTCGGCGCGGTGCTCTACTACGCGCCGGGAACGACGATCCCGCCGCTCGCGCCGGAGTGGGCGTCGATCCGCACGCTCGCCGTGTCCCCCGCGGCGCGCGGGCGCGGCGTGGGCGAGGCGCTGGTGCGCGAATGCATCGCGCGGGCGCGGGCGGACGGCGCCGCGGCGCTCGGCCTCTACACCACGGCCATGATGGGCACCGCCATCGCCCTCTACGAACGGCTCGGCTTCGTCCGCGACGGCGACCTGCCGCCGCGCCACGGCCATCCGTGCTGGCGCTACCGCCTGGATCTCTGAACGGGGATGAAAATGGTGCGACGTACCTCGATCTTCGCCCTGACCGCCATCTCCCTCGCGGCCCCGATCTCCCTCGCCGCGCAGGATGACCTTGCCGCCCGCAACGAAGCCTTCCTGCGCGCGGTGCGCGACGGGGATCGCGAGCGCATCGCCGCCTTCTTCCCCACCCGCGGCGACTGGACGTGGGTGCAGGCGTGGGAGAATGCGCCCGCGAGGAAACCGTCGATCCACCGCTTCGCCGCCGCGGAGACGATGCGGGCGATCGCCAACGACGGCCCCGCCTGCATGTCGTTCGAGCAGATGTCCGGCGAGGTGGGGCCCGTCGAGACCGTGCTGTCGATGGTGGCGCAATTCAACGAAGGCCCGTGGCGCCGGACGCGCGGCACCCGCTTCGTGCCGCCCGCAAGCGCATCCCGGCGGCCGGGCGCCTCGTCCGCGTT
Source organism: Longimicrobium sp. (assembly GCA_036377595.1). Lineage (NCBI taxonomy): Bacteria > Pseudomonadati > Gemmatimonadota > Longimicrobiia > Longimicrobiales > Longimicrobiaceae > Longimicrobium > Longimicrobium sp. Next base: position 8,417 of record DASUYB010000026.1, read on the forward strand.
CGTCGAGTGGCGGCGCGAGGACGGGCGCTGGGTCGTCTCCACCTTCGGCGACGCGATGTACTACCGGGGACCGCGCCTGATCGGCCGCGAGCGCTTTTACGGTGGCGTGCGCGACAGCATCCTGCCGCTGCCGCCCACGCCGGTCTACGCGGCCGCGGAGCGCTGGTACGTGAACAACGAGCCATTCTACTTCGAGGGCCGCCGCTACGTGAAGTACGGCCTGCCGCGCACCATCGACCCGGCCCTGCTCAGGCGCATCGGACGGTTCGGGCTGATGGGTATCTACGCCGAGAAACCCAGGCCCGGCGAGGACGACGCCGAGACCGTGTACATCCCCGTGGGCCCCGGCGAATACCAGCCGTACCAGGCATTCGGGTACTTCTACCACTGCGGCGTCTTCCGGCGTGGCAACGCCGCCCTTCCATCTCCCCGGGGATGAGCCGCAGGGTCTACCGCCGGCCGTATCACCTCGACGACTCCGGCGTGCCGCGGCTGCCGCCGGACGAGATCGCCGTCATCCTGCGCGGCGCCGACGACCTGATCATGCGCGGCGGCCGCACCCTGCTGGCCAAGGTGCTCAAGGGATCGCGGGAGAAGCGCGTGCTGGAGCTCGAGCTGGACCGGAGCCCCGTCTACGGCCGCTACCGGGAGATGAAGCCGGACGAGATCCTGCACCGCATCGACTGGGTGATCCGGCATGGCTACCTGCGCATCGAGTACGACTACAAGCTGCCGCTGCTGGTCTACACGCCCGCCGGGTGGGAGATCGAGAAGGAGACCTTCGCCCGCGAGAAGATCGCGCGGCTGGACGAGATGCTCGCTGTCGGGCCGCCGTATCCCACCGAGGAGTTGAAGAGCACGAACAACCAGGTGAAGCGGCGCATGCTGGAGATGCTGCTGGAGCGTGGAGATGCGGCGTATCTCCCCGTCCTCCAGGCGTGGAAGCGGACCGACTCCCAGAAGATGCGCCCGGAGATCGACCGCGCCGTCCGCCTCCTGCGTCGCGACGATGCCGATCCCCACGGTGGGGACGAATCGCCCTGAGCGCCGTCTCCACGACAACGTGTCATCCTGAGGAGGCGCCGCACCGAATCCGCGTCCGCACGCGATCCCGGCGCCGACGAAGGATCTTGCATGGCCCGCGGAGATCTTCGTGTGTCGCCTGGATCTCGCTGCGGGTACGGTAGATCCTTCGGGCGCGCAGGGTTCGGTGCACACCCCGGTTCCTCGCCCGCGCCCTCAGGATGACACCGCGTCGCGATGTCGCGGGCTCGTCGTCCTGTCCCCCGTCCCCACCCTGACGTCGCGGCCTATCCGGGGCTGAACGCGTGAACGCTGTTGCTCCGCGCGCAATCCGTTCCTATCGTGCGAAGGTTGTGCTCCGCTGGAAACCCACCACGACGGAGGGACGGCGTGCGAATCGGGATCATCGACCTGCTGGGGAAGGAACCGCCGCGCAACGGCTACTCGCGGCTGATGCGGGCGAACAACACCAGCATCATGCCCCAGGTGATCGGGGTGTGGTGCGAGGAGGAGGGGCACGAGGCCCACATCGCCTACCTCTCCGGGCCCGACCTGCTTGCCGGCGGCGTGCCCGAGGAGCTGGACCTCGTCTTCATCAACGCCTTCTCGCAGGCCGCGCTCCTGGCGTACGCGCTCTCCGCCTTCTACCGCGCCCGCGGCGTGCCGACGGTCCTCGGCGGACCGCACGCGCGCTCGTATCCCGAAGACGCGCGCAAGTACTTCGACTACGTGGTGGGCTTCTGCGACCGCGAGCTGCTGCGCGAGATCCTGGCCGACGCGCAGCGCCACGAGGGGCTGGGGACGTACGCCTCCGCGAAGGCACAGCCGTCGCACCTGCCGGGTCTGCGCCAGCGCTGGAAGTTCCTCAAGCCGTCGATGGACCGGGCGAAGGTGCTCAAGCTCGTGCCCCTGCTGGGGAGCCTGGGGTGCCCGTACAAGTGCAGCTTCTGCATCGACGCGGTGGTGCCCTACCAGCCGCTGGAGTTCGACGGGCTGAAGGACGACCTGCGCTTCTTCCAGGAACTGAAGATGCCGCGCTCGGTGGCGGTGTGGCACGACCCCAACTTCGGCATCCGCTTCGACGAGTACCTCGACGCCATCGAGGAGGTGGTGCCGCCGGGCGCGGTGACCTTCGTGGCCGAGACGTCGCTGTCGCTGCTCAAGGAGGACAACCTCAAGCGGCTGAAGAAGAACGGCTTCAAGGCCATCGCCCCCGGCATCGAGTCGTGGTTCGACATCGGCGACAAGTCGCGGATGAAGCGCACCACGGGGATGGAGAAGGTGCGGCAGGTGGCCGAGCAGGCCAACCTGGTGAACGCGTACGTCCCCTACACGCAGTGCAACCTGATCTTCGGGCTGGACGCGGACGAGGGGGCGGAGCCGTTCGAGCTGACCAAGCGCTTCATCGACCTGGCCCCCGGCGTGTATCCGCACTTCGCGCTGCTGTCGGCGTTCGGCCGCAACGCGGTGCTGAACATGGACTACCAGCGCGACGGCCGCGTCATCCCCGTGCCCTTCCACTTCCTGGACCTGGTCCAGTGCATGAACGTGCGCCCGAAGAACTACAGCTGGACGCAGTTCTACGACCTGGTGATCGACACCTTCGAGTACTCGTTCTCGGCCAGGGCGATGGCGCGCCGTCTCTGGGTGAACAAGCGCTCGTACATCTGCTGGGAGCAGCTATTCCGCGGCATCTCGTCGGAGCGCAGCAACCGGCTGGGGTACCACAAGAAGATGCGGCGGTGGATGGAGGAGCCGCGCGTGCGCCGTTTCTTCGAAGGCGAGACGCGCGAGGTGCCGCCGGAGCTGACCGACCAGATCCGCGCGCACCTGGGCCCGCTGTGGGAGTGGCTGCCGAAGGAGGCGCTGCAGCACGACCCCAACGCCTATCTCAACTCCGGCGCCCCGCACCCCCTCCCCGTGCTGGTGTGACGGGGTGAGGGGGAGATAGCTTTCCGCTCTGACATTCGCGGGCGAGGCTCGCCTCGCCCGCGGCGCTTGAAGGTGATCCCGGAGTGTTCAGTGAACGGGCACAGATCCGAGACGTTCGATTCGCGCCGCGTCACCTACACGATCGAGGTGGACGGCGAGCTGGTGGTGATCGCGCACGTTTCCGCCCGGGTGAACGTAAAGACGGGCGAGCGCTTCTTCGCGCCGGAGACACTCGAGCGGCTCCAGGAGATCGTGTGGGAGCGCCACGCGCCGTCCCGAACGATCGAGGCGCCGGTGTTCGAGTTCGCCGCGTGATGCTCTGCTTTCCGGCCTACAACACACGTCCGGCGTTCACCCTCGCCCTCGGCGCCGCGCTGGCGCTGGGGGCGTGCGGCTCGCGCCCCGGCACCGTGGTGGGCGACGCGTACATCGTCACCGAGTCGGGGCAGGAGGTGAGCCTGGGGGAGATGCCGGTGCGGCTCATCCCCGAGTCGCCGGCCATCGACACGCTTCTGGAGAAGGCCTGCCCCCGCCCGCGCTACCGCCGCGCCGAGCCGGAGACGCTCGACTCGGCCGCGTACGCACGTGCCTGGCAGCAGCGCGCGCAGATCCTCTCGCCGCAGGTAGCTCGCACCACGCGCGCGGACCGGGCCGCGCACTTCGCGTTCGACACCGTCGCACCAGGGAGGTATCGCCTCTGGGCCGACACCTCGTATGGCGGCACGCGCTGGACCTGGCTGGCCCCTGTGAAGGTCGAGTCCGGCGACAGCGTCCGCATCGCCCTCAGCAACGCCAACCCCGACGAGAACCCGTTCCGCTGCAGGAGTTGATGCGCGGGACGGGCGATCTTTGTCCTCACGCGGAGGGCGCGGAGGACGCAGAGAAATGCATTCGAATCCTCTGCGTTCTCCGCGCCCTCCGCGTGAGACTTCCTTCCGTGAATCTCCGCGCGCGGCGCTCGCGTAGAAGCGCCATCACCATCACCGCACACCACCCGCACCAGACCCGCAGATGAGCCCGGAACAGCTCGAGATGCTGGCGCCGCTGATCGGCTTCGCCATCGCCGCGTTCGTCGTCTCCATCCCCGTGATCGCGTTCAGCGCGCGCTTCGCCATCAAGCCCGTGGTGGACGCGCTCATCCGGCTGCGCGAGGCGCAGACGAAGACGGGCGCGTCCAGCGAGATGCTGGCCATGCAGGACCGCCGGCTGGCTTTGCTGGAGAGCGAGATGCAGCACATCGGCGCGTCGCTCGACCGGCTGATCGAGGCGCAGGAGTTCCACGCCCGCCTGGGCGCGCCGCAGACCGGCTCGCTCGCCGCGCCGCGCGCCGCGAAGGAGGAGACCCCGGCGCACTGACCGGCATCGCCCGGCCGCCTAACGACCGCGCGGCGGCGGGTGTCTGGTGGAGCGAAGGCGGACGGCCCGCGACGGCGCGGGCCGTCCGCACGTCCGCAAGCGGCCGCGGCGGCAGCAGAACGTCGCATCGGGGAACATCTCCCGCCGTTCGTGGTATCCGCGTGGCCCGTTCGCACCCATCCTGGAGGGACCCCAGTGCACGATCGCAGGCTTTCCTTCCGCGCCGCGCTCGCGGCCGCGGCGCTGCTCGTTCCGCTCGCGGCCGCGCCGGCGCGCGCGCAGGTGGCGCTCATCCCCGACAACAACATGAGCGCCGAGCAGATGCGCTTCCGCGCCGAGGCCATGGCGCTGGCCACGGAGACGCTGAACGCCTGGCGCACCGCCTGGGAGGCGGACGACGTGCGCGGGCTGATGCGTCTCTACCAGAAGGACGCGCTGCTGGTGCTTCCCGGCGTCGGCACGCCGTCGCAGGGCACGCGGGCCATCGAGCAGGCGCTGCAGTCCGGCCTGCCGCGGCTGGGCAAGGTGGATCTGGCGACCGTGGACGCGGCGGTGGACGACCACCTGCTCTACATCTACCAGAAGTTCGTGGTGGAGCCCGGCACCGACGCGGGCGCCGCCGGCACCGCCACGCTGGTGATGCAGCGCGAGGGAAGCCGCTGGAAGATCCGCGCGCAGATCTTCTCGCCCGAGCCGGCGCTGGCCGTGTCCGGGAACGCCGCCACCCCCGCGCAGGCCGCCGACACGCAGTAGCGCGGCCGCGATCCGCATCCCCACGACCGCCGCCCGGCACCGCGCCGGGCGGCGGTTCTGGTTTCTCGTTTCACCCATCCGCCGTATACTCCGTTCAACCTGCGAATCCATCCACCGCCTCGAACGGGGTCCCCATGCTTACGCGATACGATCCCGACCGCGCACCCGAGCCGACCCGCTGGCTGGCCACCCCGGAGGACCAGAGACTCGAGATCATCCGCCGGTTCCACAGGAAGGCGGGGATCCGGATCCCGAACATGACCGTGCACGTGGTGCTGCACTCCATCGTCGAGAACCAGGTGGCGCTGGGCGACGAAACGCCGGTGGCGGCAACGCTCGCGCGGCTGATGCGCGAGGGACTGACGCGCCACGATGCGATCCACGCCGTGGCCACCGTGCTCCTCCGGCACATGACGGCGCTCATGGAGGACGAGGTTCCCGAAGGAGAGGATCCGAACGTCCGCTACTTCGCCGAGCTGGAGGAGCTCACGGCCGATGCATGGCTCGCGAGCGCGGAATAGCCCGACCGACAAAGTGCCCCGGCCACGTCTCGCGCGTGCCGAGCCTCCGGTTATCTTCCCCCCGTCGCTGATCCGGAACCGATCACCCTCGGAGCACTCATGCCGGTCGGCTTCGACCAGGTGCGGGAGATGGCGATGGCGCTGCCGGGCGTCACCGAGGGGGTGGCGATGGGCACGCCGGCCTTCTACGTGCGCAAGCTGTTCTTCATGCGGCTGAAGGAAGACGGCGAGACGCTGGTGCTGCGCATCAACCTGTTCGAGCGCGAATACCTGCTCCAAGCCGAGCCCGACGCGTACTTCGTGACCGACCACTACCGCGAGTACCCGGTGGTGCTGGCCCGTCTCCCCGCGCTGAGCGTGGAGCGGCTGCGCCCGCGCATCGAGGACGCGTGGCGGATGCGGGCGCCCAAGCGGCTGGCCGACGAATACGACCGGCGCGCGTCCGCCTGACCGCATCGGATCTCATCCTCCCGAATCCCCCGACGGATGCCCGACGAGTCGCTCGCCCTGCTGACCGCCACGGAGATGGCCCGCCGCGTCCGCGCGCGCGAGGTGTCGCCGGTCGACGTCCTCGACGCCTGCCTGGCGCGCGTGGAGCGCCTGGACCCCGCCATCAACGCCATCGTCACGCACAACCCGCGCGCCCGCGACGAGGCGCGCGAGCTGGAGCGCCGCATCGCCGCGGGCGAGGACGCGGGCCCGCTGGCCGGCGTGCCGGTGGGGATCAAGGACGTGACGCAGGTGGGAGGCGTGCGCTGCACCTTCGGCTCGCCGCTGTTCAGCGAGCACGTGCCCGGGGAGGACGCGCTGGTGGTGCGGCGGCTGCGCGCGGCGGGCGCGGTGATCCTGGGGAAGACGAACTGCCCCGAGTTCGCCGCGGGGGGCAACACCTTCAACGAGGTGTTCGGCCGCACGCGCAACCCGTGGAACCCGGAGCGCAGCGCGGGGGGATCGACCGGCGGCGGCGCGGCCGGGCTGGCCACGGGGATGATCGCGCTGGCGGAGGGGACGGACCTGGGCGGCTCGCTGCGCATCCCCGCGTCGTTCTGCGGGGTCGTCGGCCTGCGCCCGTCCGTCGGCCTCGTCCCCACCGTGCCGAGCGACTACGCGTGGGACACGCTGCAGGTGACCGGGCCGATGGCGCGCACCGCCGAGGACGTCGCGCTGATGCTGCAGGCCGTCGCCGGCCCCTCGCCGGAAGCGCCGCTCTCGCAGCCCGTCACCGGACGCGACTTCGTCGGCGCGGTGCGCGCGGCGGACGCGAAGGGGCTGCGCATCGCCTACTGCCGCGACATCGCGGGGATCGGGATCGACGCCGAGGTGGAGCGCGTCTGCCGCGAGGCCGCGTTCGCGCTGGAGCAAGCGGGGGCGACGGTGGAGGAGATCGACCTCGACCTCTCCTACGGGCGGAAGGCGTTCCTGGCGCTGCGGGGGCTGTGGTTCGTCTCCATGCTCCATCCCCATCTCGACAAGCTGGACCGCTTCGGCGTGAACGTCGCCAACAACATCCGCTCGGGGCTGGGCACCTCGGTCGAGGAGATCGGCGCGGCGGAGCAGGCGCGCAAGCGGATGCGCGAGCAGTTCGCCGGGCTCTTCGCCCGCTTCGACCACCTGCTGACGCCCACGATGGCCGTCCCCCCCTTCCCCGTGGTCGAGAACTTCCCGCGCACGGTGGGCGGGCGGGAGATGGAGACGTACGTGGACTGGATCGCGCCGACGTTCGTGCTGAGCCTGACCGGCCTCCCCGTGGGCTCCGTGCCCGCAGGGGTGGATGGGGAAGGGATGCCGTGCGCGCTGCAGGTGGTCGGCGCGCCGTTCGGCGAGGAGCGCGTCCTCGCGCTCCAGGCGGTCATGCAGCAGCTCCGCCCGCTCCCCCTCCCCATCGAGCCGCGCGCCGCGACGCCCGCGTAGATCATCGTCCGCCCACCCGAATCCCGGAGCCGCAACGGATGCGCATCGCCCTCGCCCTCCTGCTCCTCGTCACCCCCGCCTGCGCGGGCCGGCAGCCGGCGCCGGGAACCCCGTCGGCGGCGGTCGTGGGGATCTGGCGCGTGACCCAGGTGAACGGGCGCGACCTTCCCGCCGCCTCGCCGCAGGAGGCGAACGTGACGGTGGAGCGCGCGTCGCTGATGCTGCAGGCGAACCGCAACTACACGCTCAGCATCACCGCGCGCACCGGCCAGGCGCCGGCGTCGGAGCGCTCGCAGTCCGGCACCTGGTCGGCCGGCGAGAGCACGCTGACGCTGAGCCCCGACGGCGCGCGGCCCACGCGCTTCGACTACCGGTTCTCGGCCGGCACGCTGACCCTGCGCGAGGGCAGCACCGTCTACACGCTCGTGCGGAGCTGAGGCGTGCCCGACATCCCCGCGCGCGACGCATCATCGATCCAGACCCGGCGGCACCGTGGAGTCGCGGAGACGCCCCTTGCCTCTCGCGCCGCTGTCCGATCGACGCTCGCGGCGCTGCTGATCGCCATCTCCGCCCGGACAGCTGGGGCCCAGGTCATCGTCGGCCGGGTGCTCGACGCGCAGAGCGGAGCGGCGGTCCAGGGGGCGGGCATCACCATCGCCACGGTCACCCAGCGCGCGGCCGGACGGACGGTCGCGAGAGACGACGGCCGCTTCTCCATCGTGCTGTTCGGCCCCGGCACGTACCGTGTGGCGGCTACGCGGGCGGGATATGGCACCGAGTACAGCGACGCGGTGTTCGTGGGGCCGGGCGACACCGTCCGCGTGGACCTGCGGCTGCAGCCCGGAGCGGTGGAGCTGGCCGGGGTGACGGCCACCGTCCGCCCCCGCCGGCTGGGGACGCGCGGCAAGTTCGTCCCCACGGGGATCGTGACGCCGGTGCGGGCGGAGGGGCTGGGGCGGAGGATCCTGGCGCAGGGGACGTTCGTGGCGCCGAGCGAGTGCTACCAGCTGGCGGGGGTGGCCGACCGCCTGCGCTCGGTGGTGACGCTGTACGTCGACGCGCGTCCGAACGGCCAGTACTGCATGGGCGGCCCGACCGCGTTCCGGTACACGGTCACCGTGCGCGGGCTCGCGGCGGGCAGCTACACCTTCCGCATCATGCACACCTACCGCGACGGCTCGGTGAAGCCGTCGCTGGCGCTGGACACGGCGCTCGTGGTGCCGGAGCGGGACCCGCCGCGGCGCTAGGCGCCGCGCCACCCGTCGTTTAGATTTCGCCTCTCCGCAGAGGTCACGCAGCAGGGAGCAGGACGCGATGAGCTATCGCCGCTTCACCGATTCCTCCGGCACGCCGTGGCGCGTGTGGGAGGTGGTTCCGCAGCCGGTCGACCGGCGCCGCGGGGTGCGCCGCATCAAGGTGGTCCGGATCCATCACCCCGAACGCCGCGTGGTGCCCACGCGGCGCCTGGACATGCGCCGCTCGCGTCTCTTCTTCCCGCCCAGCGAGACGCCGTGGCTGACCTTCGAGTCGGCCGACGAGCGCCGCCGCCTGCGCCCTGTGCCGGAGACGTGGTGGCTGGAGGACGCGCGCGGCCTGGAGCGCCTCTGCGCGCAGGCCGCCCCGCAGCGGGCGATGGCGACGGAGTAGCGCCTGCTCGAATCGCGGCGGGACACCGGGGTAAGCGGCTGATCCTCCTCGAATGCCACCGCGGTTCCCTGCCGTCGGCGAGGCCGTCCTTCGACATCACTTCGAGAATCCGCCCAGCTCGACTGCTCCAGCCCCCCTGCACCATTCCAGGATCGCATCCCGTTCGAGCAAGCCCAGCTCGTGCGGGATCGCGTGCCGAAATTCCTTCTTGGCGTCCCGGGAAACGTAGGACGAGGTAGCCAGCACCACCTGGCTCGCACGATTCAATGCGCGTATGCCGTACAGCGCGCGGACGACTGCCACGCCAACCTTGCGTGAAGGATCGTATCGCTTCGCCTCGATCAGGACCTTGAGTTCGTTGGGCATGCTCTTCCTGAGCGCAATGATATCGTAGCCCCCATCGCGCGTCCGGACCGACAACTCCACTTCCCAGCCGTGATCGCGGTAAACCTCGGCGACCAACTCCTCGAACTTCCGCGGATCGATCCGGTGCAGTTCGTCGGGGTGCGCCGCCAGATGCCGCCTGAGCTCGGTCCACGGTCCTGAAACCACCCGGATCAGCGGCGGCACCCGCTCTATGGTGCCGCTGCTCTCCGCCGGGTGAGCGAACGGTTCGATCAGCCATTTCAGGAGCTGCTCGAACCGTTCGGGACTGGCGTATTTCGACAGCAGGCGAGTGTTTGAATCGCCACGCGCTGTCTCCTCGGCCAGCTCTGGCACAGCGGACCGGATGATGACGCGTGCCTCGGGGGTGATCGGGCGGATGACCGCGTTCAGGAACTCGATCCCTTCCAGCGGCCCCTCGTCGCGCTCGCGATCCCGGAAGAGGTTCTGGATGTAACCCAGTATCCGGTGGTGCTCCCGGGCAACGAAGTTTATGGCTGCTTCATCCGAGGAGAACAGCTCCAGGCGCAGAGGAGCCGGCACCACGCTACGGCAGGCCAGCTCGTAGAAGTTGAGACTCTCGATGTCGTCATCCAGCGCGACGATGATGGTTCGCTCGGTCATGGTCATGCTGATGAGGACGCGAACAGATCCGTCTCGCAGAAGCAGCGACCCTACACGAACAGCTTCGCCACCTCCGGCTTCGTCACCTTGCCCATCGCGTTGCGCGGGAGCGCGTCGACGGCGCGGAGGGCGCGGGGGAGCTTGTAGGGCGCCAGCCGCTCGCGCGCCCACGGCTGCAGCTCGTCCAGCGTGAGCGGCATCCCCCCGCGCAGCTCGACCGCGGCGCACACCCGCTCGCCCCACTCCGCGTCCGCCACGCCGACGACGGCGCACTCCGCCACCGCGGGGTGGGTCCGCAGCACCTCCTCGATCTCCAGCGCGGAGACCTTGAAGCCGCCGGTCTTGATGATGTCGACGCTGCGGCGGCCCAGGATGCGGAAGTAGCCGTCCTCCACCACCGCCACGTCGCCGGTGCGGAACCAGCGGCCGGCGCGAAACGCCTCGGCGGTGGCGTCGGGGCGGCGCCAGTACTCCAGGAATACGCCGGGCCCGCGCACCTCGATCTCCCCCGGCGCGCCGGGCTCCACCTCCCCCCCGTCCTCGTCCACCAGCCGCACCTCCACGCCGGGAAGCGGCATCCCCACCGAGCCGGGGCGGCGATCACCGTGCAGCGGGTTGCTGAGCGCCATCCCGATCTCCGTCATCCCGTAGCGCTCCAGCAGCGTGTGGCCACTGATCTCGCGCCACCGCTCGAGCGTGCTCACCGGCAGCGCGGCCGAACCCGACACCATCAGCCGCATCGCCCCGCACCCCGCCGACATCCGCGCGCGCCGCTCCTCCGGCGCCGCCTCCCACGCGGCGATCAGCCGGTTGTAGACGGTCGGCACGGCCATGAAGACGGTGAGCTCGCGCGCCTCGATGCGCGCCCACACCGCGTCCGCGTCGAACTTCGCGTGCACCTCGCAGACGGCGCCGTTCCAGAGCGCGCACGACAGGATGTTGACGATGCCGTGCACGTGGTGGAGCGGCAGCACCAGCAGCGTGCGGTCGTCGGCGCGCCATCCCCACGCGCCGGTCAGCGTCTCCACCTGCGCGCGGAGGTTGGCGTGCGTCCAGACGACGCCCTTGGGCCGGCCGGTGGTGCCGCTCGTGTACAGCATCATCGCCCGCCGCTCCTCGTCGACCCGCGGGAGCGCGGATGGAGACACGGCGAGCGCCTCGTCCGTCGTCAGGAAGCGCGCGCCGTGCGCCTTCGCCAGCGGCCGCAGCGTCTCCGCGAACTGCGGGTGGGCGACGACGATGGAGGCGTCCGCGTCCCCGATCGCGTACTCCAGCTCCGCGGGGGGATGCGAGACGGCGAGCGGCACTCCGATCCCCCCCGCGCGCCACACGCCCCACTGCACCGCCGCGTACTCGAGCGACGGGGGGACGAGGAAGCACACCCGCGCCTCGCCGAGATCCTCCGCGCCGGCCAGCAGCGCCGCGGCGACACGCGCGGAGGCGTCGACGAGCTCCGCGTACGTGTGCGCCCCCGCCGCGTCGACGATGGCGGTGCGATCAGCGTGTTCGCGGGCACGGGAGACGAGGGGAAGGTCGATCGGCGGCATTCGGTCGGGACGGGAGGGGCGGCAGGGGCGGTGGGCGAGCGGCCCAATGTAAAGGCCACAGCGGCAGCGCGCACCGTCTGGGCACCCGCCCGCGCCGCGCCTCGCGGGGGCCGGATCGAGCGTGCCGGGCGACACTCCGCAGTGCTTGACACGCCGTGACCTGCTCTTCATTACTTGTCTCAAACCAACAGATCGCGTTCGTACCGCGCCCACGCACTGCCCGCGCATCGTCAGCGCAGGCGTGGGGCCTCGTGCTTTTCCAAGATCCGCCGACGCCCTCTCGTTACGGCGCCAACCGGAGCCGATCCCCCCAGCTCCCGTGCGCCCGGACCGCTTTGCAAGGAGGGGCCATGAGCGCTTCGAACCCACCCTTCCAGCCTAGTCTGCGACGGTGCCGGCGATCGCCTCGGACCGCCCGCCGGTAAATCCGCGCGCTCCGTCGCAGACTCCAGCGAAGACCCGTCCGTCTCTTTCCTGGAGGGGTTATGAGTCTCTACGGTCCCCACGTGCGCAGGCCGCTGGTCCTGCGCGTGCCCACCGCGGCGAAACTGGCCGCAGCGGGACTCGTCGCGCTTCTCATGGCCGGGTGCGCTGACGCACCCCGCCGGCTCACCGGACCCGAATCGGCGGAGCTTCCCGGGGCGCGCGGAGCCCCATCCACCAACACGGCCATCGTCGCCTGCAAGCTGGCCGTCCGCATGCCTTCGGGAAGCTACCGCACGAAGGAGCTCACGGTCCGGGCACCTCGCCACATCGCCGATCCAGCCGGGAAAACGGTGACGCACGGCTATCGCGAATGGGTCACGGGATTGCCCGATCCGGTGCGCCTGGTGATGTGCGAGGTCCCGGCCACGCCCGCCGCCGAGGAATGGTTCCGCACCGTTTTCCCCGGCGTTCAGGCGTCCGTGGCGGGGTCGGCCCCCGGTGCCCGGTCGCCGCTGGCCACGCTGGTCACGGCGGCCGACGCGTTCACGACGTCGCCGGCGGTCGTGTATGACGGGCTCGGACGGCGGGCGATGGTCGAATGCGAGCCGTACGAGCAACTGGCCGTCGACTGCAGCGGCGGCGACACCGGTGGAGGCGAATGGGAGGGTCCACCGCCGCCCGACGAAGAGCCGGGAGACGCCGCCATCGACGCGTCGGGTGATCCCGTCGCCGCGATGGCGGAGGGCGCGGAGGGAGGGGGCGCCGCCGCGGCGATCCCTATCACCTGCGCCGGACAGACCGACAACCCGCACCGGTCCACGCACGTTCCGGGGATGGTCAACGTCATCGGCAGGACGACCTGCAGCGCTCCTATCCCGATCTCCGTCTCCGTCGCGCTGCAAAGGCAGAGCTGCGTCTGGATCTTCTGCTGGTGGTCGTCGCGCGCCAGCGGCTACAATGCCACCACCGGAACGTTCGTCCAGGCGAACGCGGCGTCCTTCTGCCAGACCGGATACTGGCGCGGCCGCAGCACGCACTCCGCCACGCCCGGCTTCGGCTACTGGCCGCCGTCGGCCACGTGGAGCACCGCCCGCACCAGCTACATCTCCTACTGCTAGCGCAGGTGGTGGAGAGGGTGCGTGAAGGAGCCCCGCCGTCCGGTCGGCGATGATCGAGCCCGGTCGGCGGGGATGTAGAGGAGAGGGCCAACCCGGGACGTTTCAGCCGGGCGGGCCCTCTCGGATCATGGTACGGTCATGCGGCCCCGGCATTCGCGCCGGCGTTGGTCACTCCGGCCGGCGCGGCCCCCCGGCACACTCACAGTGCGGCAATGCGGCGCGACCTCCGCGAGCTTTTCTCGTACGCGCGGGAGAGCTTCGCCAGCGTCCAACTGGAATGGACTGCGGACTGCGACGCGGCGGTGCTGCAGCGCGCGTTCGAGCGTTCCGTGCCGGACTTCGAGGCGCTCGACGCGTCGGGCGCCGTCGTCCGGTTCGAGGCCCCACCGGGCGCGGCGCGGCCCCGCTCGCGCGATGGGCGATTCCGGTACGAAGGGCGCGCTTGGTGGCGCAGGCCCTCCTGCTGGCGCGACGACGTGATCCGGGAGAATGGCGCCACCACGGTCAACGTCGTCTGCGGCGCGGACGTCAGTGCCTTTCATTCCGCCCCACCCACGCTCCTCACCAACCGGCGCTCCGGGCAACAGATCCCGAGGCTGAGGTCCCTGCTGGGTCCGCGGCCCGGTGTCGCGCTGCCGACGATCGAAGGCCGGCTGAGGACGGTCACCCTGGTCGACCCCGCCTTCCTCGCCTCGGGATGGGAGCTCTCGGTCCTGGGCGAGCGTACGCACGCAGGGCGGGAGACGATCCACGTGCAGGCCACGCGCCTCGACCTGGAGTCCGGAGCGGTTCCCTGGGAAGGGGTGAACCGATACGAGCTGCTCGTCGACCGGCAGCGGGGCGTGCTCTTGCGCTGCGCGGGAATCGTGGACGGCGTAGAAGCGGGCATCCTGTCTGTACGCTCCGTCGTGTTCGACGAGCCGATCCCGGACGAGGTATTCTCCTGCCCGGCGCCGAAGGGTACCCGCGTCGTGTGGGTCTGAAGCCGACGAACCCGGGACGCCGCATCCGGGCACTGCGCGGGAACGCGCACGGAGGGGAGATGCGCTACTTCGATGCGGCGGCGGGAACGTTGTAAACGATGTGGCGATCCAGCTCGGCGCGGCGCAGGTACGGCTGGATGTAACTGAACGCCTCGGCGGGGATGGCGGAGTCGCTGACGTACTCGCGCCCGCCGATGGTCACGCGCCACGGCCGCCGGTCGTTGCCCTGCGACGCGGAGTAGAACTCCGCCACCGCGGTGTCCGCGCGAAGGCGGATGGTGAGCTCGGGATAATCGTCGGTGTGCTCGATCCGCGGCTCGTAGCGGCCGGGCGCGCGCGGCGCCACCTCCAGCCCGCGCAGGAACGCCCGCATCGCCGTACCGGGGATGGCGATGCGGAGCGGACCGGCGTGCCGGCGGCGCGCCTGCGTCAGCTCGCCCGTCCCCGCGAACGCGAACGTAATTCCCTGCCGCTCCAGGTGATAGACGGCTTCGATCGGGCCCTGCGGCTCCAATCCCATCCAGTAATCCCTGATCTCCACCACCCGCGGCTCGAACGGCGATGCGTCGCGCGCGCCGTCGGCGTCCGCTTGCCTCGGCGCGGACCTTCCGCAGGCGGCAACGATCACCATCATGGCGAGGAGATTGGTGCGGCGCGGGAACGTCATCGACGGACCGGGATCTCTGGTGAACGATGGCCGGGTGCCCTGAAACGAACACCCGGCCTCGATTCTTTCAACCGGCTACGTCAAAAGTTTGCTGTCGGAGTCGGACGCTGCACAGCATCTTCGCATCCGCGGGCCGCCGGCCACCCACACGCCCTTCCTTCGCGTCCGCATTCCCGCATCCGGAGAACACCCATGTCCAGCCGCTCCCTCCGCCGCATCCCCCTCCTTCTGCTCGTGCTCGCCATCGGCGTCGTGCTCGGGCTGGCGGTTTCGTCGGGCACCGCGCAGCGCCGCCGCAACGTGGAACAGCAGCCGCACATGCGGCTTTCGCTCGACGCGCTGCGCTCGGCCGAGCACCACCTGAACGAGGCCACCGGCGACAAGGGCGGCCACCGCGTCCGCGCCATCAACCTCGTGCGCCAGGCCGAGGCCGAGGTCCAGCGCGGCATCGCGTGGGACAACGCGCACTGAGCCGGATCGCCTGATCAGCATCAAATGCAGAAGAGGCCGGGCGCACAGGGCGTCCGGCCTCCATTGTCGTACCTCGACTATCCGGATCCTGCTCACCGTGGCGGGAACACGTCCCGAAGCTGCACCCGCCATCCCGGAACCACATCCCCGCCGTCCAGAAAATCATTCTCTGTGAGGAGAACAATGTCACCGCGGGACCGATATACGGTCGCGGTGCGCCGCTTGGGGTTTACGACTACAACCATCCGACATCCCGCCGCCAGATATTCGGAAACCTTTTCATCAACATCGCTGAACGAGTCTGTCGGCGAAATCACCTCGACCACGAGATCGGGCGCACCGGGCCAGAATCCTTCAATGTCCCCGACTTCATCGACCCGCGGGCGCGTGACAAACGAAACATCGGGCATCCGGATGGTGTCAGGGGTCGAGAAAAGCCTGAAACCCGTATCGGAATTATAAACTTCGCCCAGGTCGTTGGCCGCCGAGTATACCTCGAGCCGGGACAGGATCTTTGCTCCGATCCGACCGTGGCGACTTCCAGCGGGGCTCATCTCGCGGAGCTCTCCGCGGACGAGCTCGCGTCGAACGCCATCATCGGGCATGCGGAACAGCTCGTCGGCTGTGACGAGTGCGGGCTCCGCGGCGGTTGCAGCTCGTGGCATGGCAGCATACCTCAGAAGAACACGGGCTCTTGGTAGGCGCCGAAGACCTCCTCCATGGCCGCGCGGATCTCGTAGAGCGTGGCGTAGGCGCGCACCGCGTCGAGCAGCGGCTCCACCACGTTCTCGCCCGTGCGGCAGGCGTCCTTCAGCCGCGCCAGCGTGGCGTCCACCTGCGCCTGGCTGCGGCGCGCGCGCATGGCCGCCATCCGCTCGCGCTGCCGGTTCTCGCTCTCCTGCGTCACCTTCAGCAGCGGGATCTCCAGCGCCTCGCCCTCGACGGTGAACTCGTTGACGCCTACGATGGTGCGCTCGCCGCCCTCGATCTCCAGCTGCTGGCGCATGGCGCTGCGGGCGATCTCGCGCTGGAAGTAGCCCATCTCGATCCCCGGCACCACGCCGCCCATGCGGTCGACATCGGCGAATATCCGCTCGGCCTCGGCCTCCATCCGGTCGGTCAGCGCCTCCACGTAGTACGAGCCGGCCAGCGGGTCGATCGTGTTCGGCACCCCGGTCTCGTACGCCAGGATCTGCTGCGTGCGCAGCGCGATCTGCACCGCCTTCTCCGTCGGCAGCGCCAGCGTCTCGTCCATCGAGTTGGTGTGCAGCGACTGCGTTCCCCCCAGCACCGCCGCGAGCGCCTGGTAGGCCACGCGCACGATGTTGTTCTCCGGCTGCTGCGCGGTGAGCGTGACGCCGGCGGTCTGCGCGTGCGTGCGCAGGCGCCACGACTCGGGGTTCTTCGCCCCGTAGCGGTCGCGGAGATGGCGCGCCCAGATGCGGCGGCCGGCGCGGAACTTGGCGACCTCCTCGAAGAAGTCGTTGTGCACGTCCCAGAAGAACGACAGCCGCGGCGCGAAGTCGTCCACGTCGAGCCCGCGCGCGATCCCCCGCTCCACGTACTCGAAGCCGTTGCGCAGCGTGTACGCCAGCTCCTGCACGGCCGTGGCGCCCGCCTCGCGGATGTGGTAGCCGGAGATGGAGATGGGGTTGTACTTGGGCGCGTTGGCCGAGCACCACTGGAAGAGGTCGATGATCAGCCGGAGCGCCGGCTCGGGCGGATACACCCACGCGTGCTGCGCCTGGTATTCCTTCAGGATGTCGTTCTGCACCGTCCCGCGCAGCTTCTCCGGCGTCACCCCCTGCTTCTCGGCCGCCACCACGTAGAAGGCGAAGAGGATGAGGGCGGGGCCGTTGATGGTCATCGACACGCTGACCTGGTCCAGCGGGATGCCGTCGAACAGCGTTTCCATGTCGTCGAGCGACGAGATGGCCACGCCGCACTTCCCCACTTCCCCGAGCGAGCGGGGGTGGTCGCTGTCGTAGCCCATCAGCGTGGGGAAGTCGAAGGCCACGGAGAGCCCCGTCTGCCCCCGCTCCAGCAGGAAGTGGTAGCGCGCGTTCGTCTCTTCCGACGTGCCGAAGCCGGCGAACTGGCGCATGGTCCACAGCCGCGTGCGGTACATGGTGCCGTACGGGCCGCGGGTGAAGGGGAACTCGCCGGGGAGGCCGACGGCCGCGTTGTAGTACGCCGCCTCGTCCGCGGAAGGCGCGGGCCGGTCGAGCGGCGTGTACAGCGGCTCCACCGCCGCGCCCGAGACGGAGGTGAAGGGGACGTCGCGCGCGGGCGTGCGCCCGGCCGCGCCCTCCCACGCCGCCAGCGACGCCCGCAGCGTCTCCAGCTCCTTCTCGCGCTCGCGGATGCGCTCCAGCAGCTCCGCCGGCGCCGCGCCGCTCTCGACCACGCTCATGATGGGATTCTTTCGTTGGATCTATCGTGATGTGACGCCAAGCTCGGCCACGATCCGCTCGGCCACCGCGTAGGGCGATTCGTCGCCCGCCTCGAGCGCGGGGAGCGAATCGGCCAGGATCTCCTCGCCCCGCCCCGAGCGCCAGGCCAGCCGCTGCAACCGCCGCTCCACCACGGCGCGCACCCGCTCTTCCAGCCGCGCGCGGCGCCGCCGCGAAAGCTCGCCCGAGTCCCGCAGATACACCCGGTGGCGCTCCAGCGTTCGCGCCAGCTCCTCGATTCCCTCGCCGCTCTGCCCCACCGTCTTCAGCACGGGGATGGCCCACGCGCCGCTCTCGGCGGCCGCCTGCCGCGCCGACTCGCGCGCGTGCCGCCCAACGGTCTTGAGGGACACGCCGTGGTGCCCCGGCGCCGTGGGCGCGTCGCCGAGCCGCATGTGCAGCATCAGCTCGATCTCGTTCGCCAGCTTGTCGGCGCCGGGGCGGTCGGCCTTGTTGACCACGAAGACGTCGGCGATCTCCATCAATCCCGCCTTCATGGCCTGGATCGAGTCGCCGCTCTCGGGGACGAGCACCACCACGCAGGTGTCCGACGTTCCCGCGATCTCCAGCTCGCTCTGGCCGACGCCCACCGTCTCCATCACCACCCGCTCGAAGCCGTACGCGTCGAGCAGGTCGGCCACTTCCTTGGTGGTCGTCGCCAATCCCCCCAGCGCGCCCCTGGTCGCCATCGAGCGGATGAAGACGCCGGGGTCGGTGGAGATGTTGTTCATGCGGATGCGGTCGCCCAGCAGCGCGCCGCCGGTGAAGGGGGAGGAGGGATCGACCGCGACGATCCCCACCTTCTCCTCCGCCTTGCGGTACTCCATCGCCAGCTTCGACGTCAGCGTGCTCTTTCCCGCGCCCGGCGGGCCGGTGATGCCGATGCGGTGGGCGCGCAGCATGTCGCCGTGCAGGTCGTGCAGCAGGCGCTCGAAGCCGGGGCGCCCGTCTTCCACCATGCTGATGGCGCGGGCCAGCGCCGTGCGCTGGCCCGCGCGGAAGCGGTCGAGCAGCTCCTGCTCCCGCGATGTTTCCGTGCTCGCAGTCATCCGCGAAAAGTGCCGCGCGCGCGTGAGGTTCGTCAAGCGCGCGAACGCTCGTACGAACGGCGGGCGGGCGCGGAGAGGAGGGGAGATCTCCGTCCGGCGGGAGCACCGCGCCGCCCGCGCGGAGGGGAATCGCCCATCCCACACGCCGGCGAAATCGGCCGACTCCGCGGCCGCCGCGACACGTCCAGCTTGCAGGGTGCGCCCGATTGGGGGAACGCGACCGGTGCCGCGTTCCCCGCCCCTCGTCGCACGTCCGGCAGGGGCGGCGCGGTGAAATCGTGTGACGTCGCGGGCTGCATCGCCGTCAACCCGCGCCGGGGATCGCACCGGAGGCAACGAACCGCCAAGCCATGCAGCGTCGGGAATTGCACGATCGTCTGGAGAACGCGACCGTTTGCTCCGGCGGCGGTCTTCCATCTCCCGATAGCCCCGCCGGAGCGGCGAGCGCGCTTCGCCGCACCGTCGCCGAATTGACGTAGGTAGTTGCGGCATTACGGGATGTCCGATTCGCGACGGGCGATTGTGGGGATGCATCTGTTTGGGGATATTTCCTTGGGACAGCATACGTTCTACCCGCCGGATCCCACCCCGCGCGGGTGCTGTTCATGCCACGCAGCCCTCTTCCCGCGGGACCTCTCGATCCAGGATCGCCGACCCGTGAAGCCTGTCCTCGTCCGCGTTGCCCTCGCCGCCGTGGCCATGGCCGCCGCGGCGTGTGATTCGCCGTCCAGCGTCGTAGGGACGGACGCCATGGCCGGGCCGGCGGAAACCGCTTCTACATGAAGCTCCCCTGAATCCATCGAAACGGGCATGAACCCCATTCGCACCACGACCCGCATCGCCCTTGCCGCAGTGCTGGGGGCCGCGCTGGCCCCGCTGCCGGCGTGCGACTCGCCGACGCACCGCAGCACGCCGGCGCAGGTGGCGGCGGCCGGCGGCAACGCACAGTCGGCGCCGGCGGGCACCGAGCTGGCGCCGCTCGTCGTCACGGTGACCGACGGTTCGGGGCGACCGGTGGGCGGCGTGCCCGTGACCTGGGCCGTGGTCACCGGCGGGGGCACCATCACCCCGCTGGATTCGATCACCAACGCGCAGGGGCAGGTCTCGGCGCGCTGGCGGCTGGGGACGGTGGCGGGGCAGCAGTCGGTCACCGCGACGGTGGCGGGGCTCACCCCCGTCACCTTCACCGCCACGGCGAACGCGGGATCGCCGACGGCGCTCGTGCGCGTCTCCGGGAACGACCAGCAGGAGCGGCCGGGCTTCGTCGTCCCCGACTCGCTCGTCGCGAAGCTGACGGACGCCGCGGGGAACCCGATCGCCGGCGCGCTCGTCCGCTGGACGGTGTCGCCCGACGGCTCCATCTCCCCCGACACCACGCGGACGCGGGCGGACGGGACGGTGAAGGCGCAGTGGACGCTGGGGAGCTACGGCGCGCCGGTGGCCACCGCGGCCCTCGTCTCCGACACCACGGTGCGGGTGACCTTCACCGCGCGGATGCTGACGGGGATCCAGCTCGGCGCGCTCCCCGTGCCCAACACGCTGGTGGTCGACACGGCCACGCTCGAGGTGGAGGCGACGGGCCCGTACACCGTCACCAGCGTGCGCGCGATCTTCGGCACGCAGACGGTACCGCTGACGCTGTCGTTCACCCGCTGGAAGGCGCTGCTGAACTTCACCGCGCTGCCGCTGGGCCCCTTCAACGTGCGCATCGAGGCCACCGACAGCCGTGGCGTGGTGACGGTGCTGGACCGGCCGCTGCGGAAGACCACGCTCCCGACGCTCACGCTTCAGTCCCCCTCGGACTGGCAGGTGTCGATCGGCGGGCAGATCCGCTTCGCCGCCACCTGCACGACGCCGGATCCCAGCGGGTGCTACGTGGTCGTGTCCGATGCGAACAAGCCCGACGTGGCGCTGGCGCAGGGAACGGGGACGCTCGACGTGACGCTCAACTACTCGGCGCTCACGGGGACCAGCTCGCTGGTGTTCAACATCTGCGCGTACAACAACGCGGGCGGCGGGCGCTGCGTTCTGCGCCAGCACGTCTATCTCGTGCTGCGCGGCAACCTGACGGAGGTGGTGCGCGCGCCGGGCACCATCGTCGACTACGACGACACCCGCATCCTGTACGTCGACGGGCTGAACGAGAGGAACGCGCTGAAGGTGCGCAGCCGCGCCACCGGCCAGGACCAGCTGGTGGCCGACTCCAGCGCGCACATCGTGGATCCGCACCTGTCGCCCGCGGGTGTGGTATACGCCGCGATCCAGAACCTCTCCTCGCCCGAAGGCAAGACGGTGTACGAGTGGGTGAACGGCACGCGCAACGTCCTGGTCCCGACCGCGTCCGCATACATCGTCCGGGGCACCTGGCTGGTGACCACGCAGATCGCGGGAGCCGTCATGCGGCGCGACCTGGTCACCGGCGCGGAGGTGGTGGTGGCGCCGTCGGCCTCGTCGCTGGCGCTGGGGCCGAACGGCGACGTGGTGTACGTGCGCGAGGGCTCGGTGTGGCGGTACCGCGACGGGACCACGGAGATGCTGCGGACCGGCGCGCCGTACTCGTACGGGTTCGTGATGACCGACGGCGTGCAGGTGGTCTACCAGCCGTTCACCCTGGGCAACCTGAGCGCGAACAGCTGGGCCATCTACCGCCCCGCGGGCGACGTCGTCATTCCCGGCGTCACCCCGTGGCCCGTGGTGGGCGGGGGATACGTCGCCTACCGCCGCTCGAACGCGCTGTTCGTGCTCGATGCGTCGTACGTCGAGACGCAGGCCACGTTCACCAACGATCCTTTCGTCACGCCGGTGGCGGTGGGCGACAACGGCGGCGTGCTCTTCACCACGGCGCTCGACGAGTACTACCACGTGACCTATCCGCCCTATCCGCTGCAGCCCACCATCCTGGAGCGCCTGCAGACCTTCGCCACGTGGGAATGGCGCAACGGGCACTTCGTGGTGTTCATGGGCGGCTCGGTGCTCCAGGCGCCCTGACCGTCGGCGACAGCGATGAACGACGGAGGCCGGTGACGAGCTATGCCACCGGGCTCCTCCGCATGATCAGAAAAGAGATTGGGCTCACGCAGAGGTCGCAGAGGGCGCAGAGGATCGGCATCGGTTCCTCTGCGCCCTCTGCGGCCTCTGCGTGAGATCAAAGATCCTCCGTCACCGCGCCTTCTCCTGCGCGATCCAGAGGCGGACGTTGTCCTCCAGCACGCCCAGGGGGATCGAGCCGCTGCCGAGGACCACGTCATGGAAGCGGCGCACGTCGAACTTCGGTCCCAGCTCGCGCTCGGCGAGGATCCTGAGCTCGCGGATCTTCATCTGCCCCGTCTTGTACGCCAGCGCCTGCCCGGGCCACGCGATGTAGCGGTCTACCTCATTGGTGATGTTGGTCAGCGTCAGCGCGCTGTTGGCCGCCATGTAGTCGATGGCCTGCTGCCGCGTCCATCCCTTCGAGTGCAGCCCCGTGTCAACGACGAGGCGGCAGGCGCGCCACATCTCGTAGCTGAGCCGCCCGAACTCGCTGTAGGGATCGCGATAGAAGCCGACCTCCTTCCCCAGCGACTCCGCGTAGAGCGCCCATCCCTCCACGAACGCCGTCACCCCGCCGAAGCGGCGGAAGTTGGGGATGTTCTCCAGCTCCTGCTGCAGCGCGATCTGCAGGTGGTGCCCGGGAACGGCCTCGTGGCTGGCCAGCGCCTCGATCTCGTACAGCGGGCGCGACGGGAGATCGTAGACGTTCACCCAGTAGTTGCCGGCGCGCGTCCCGTCGCCGGCGGGCGGGCCGTAGTACGCCGTGGTGGTGCGCGGGGCGATGAAGTCGGGGATGGTCTTGATCCCGTAGCTCATCCGCGGCAGCCGGCCGAACAGCCGCGGCAGCTCGCCGTCCATCCGCTTGAGGAAGACGCTGTTCTTCTCCAGCAGCTCCTCGGGGGTGGCTACGTAGAAGCGCGGATCGGTTCGCAGCATCCGCACGAAGCCGGCGAAGTCGCCCGTCCACCCGGTCGACCGCATCACCGAGTCCATGGCGGCGCGGATGCGGGCCACCTCGCGCAGGCCGATGGCGTGCACCGAGTCGGGCGTGGCCGAGTCGAGCGTGGTGTACTGGCGGACGAGGAAGCCGTAGTACGCACGCCCGTTCGGCAGCTCGCCGGCCGCGAAGCCGGGGCGCGCGGCGGGGCGGTACTCGCGCTGGATGAACTGCAGGAAGTCGCGGTAGCCGGCGACGACGCCGTCCATGATCGCCGTCCGCCCTGCCGCCATCAGCGCCGCGCGCTCGCCCTCGGGCACCGTCGCCGGGAACTCGGTGAACGGCTTCCAGAGCAGGCTCCTGGTGGGATCGTCGACGATCTGCGGCGTGAGGATCCCCTCCATCCCCTCCAGCGACACGCGAGGCAGCACCATCCCCCGCCGGATCCCCTCGCGCATCAGCTCCACGTATCCCCCCTCGTACTGCCGGAAGGCGCGGAGGCGGGCGATATAGGTGCGGTAGTCCTCCGCGGTGCGCAGGGGGACGTTGTCGGGAAGCTCGGGGAAGCCGGTGTGGAACCCCTCGCGGTTGGTGATGGGGATGAGATAGTCGAGCAGCTCGTCGGACTCGATGTTCTCGCGCAGGTTGCGCTCGAAGATGTCGCGGTTGATCTGGTCCTCGCGCGGCAGCGAGTCGCGCGGGATGGCGCGCACGCGGGCCAGGAAGGCGCGCGCAGCCGCGTTGCGCCGCGCCGACGCCGCCAGGCCGACCTCGGGGAGGCGGTCGTTGAAGCGCCGGTCGCCCATCGAGGTGGCCAGCAGCGGGTTCTCGCGCAGGCGCAGCTCCCACTCCTCGTCGAACAGCCGGTGCAGCCGCTCGGACGGCGTCCCCTGCGCGGCCGCGGGCAGGGCGGTGGCGGCGGCCAGCAGCGCGGCGGCCGCGGTACGGCGGAGGGCTGGTTTCATGGGTCGGCGCGGGAGGTGGGGACGGGAACGAGGGAATGGGGACAGGACTCCAGCGTACCACCCCGCGGCCGGAGCCGCAACGCGGGCATCGCCGAAGATCGCGGGCGTCACCCCGCGGCGCGGGCGGAACGTGGGGGGAAGAAACGTCGCCGCCGCCACCCCTCCCCCGGCCCGGAACGTGCGGCAGGCGCGGGCAAAGAACGTCCTTTGACGCTCCGCGCGAGGCGCACTATCGTGGCCTCCGTGCCGCTCGGCCTGCCGTGCGGCATTCGCCCGCCCGCGGCCGGCGATCCTCCGCGGGCGGCGCCGGGCGGTTCCACCCTCAACCTACCGGCGGCGACCCCGATGAAACGGTTCCACCCGTTCTTCCTCGGCCTCTGCGGGCTTCTGGCCGCGTGCGCCGACCGCACCCCGCTGGCGGCGCCCGGCGACGACGCCCGGCGCTTCGACTGCACCGCCCTGGTGCGCGAGCAGCGGATCACCTGCGCGCCCGCCACGCCCGCGGGGATCCGCGGCGCCATCCTCGGCGGGCAGGGGCAGTACGTCCGCATCACCTCCACCAACGTGGCGTTCGACGCGGGCACCGGCACCTTCTCGGCCGACGTCACGGTGCAGAACCTTCTCCCGACCGCGATGGGAACGCTCGACGGGGTGAACGCCGACCCCGCCGGGTTACGCGTGTTCTTCCACGCCGGGCCCGCGGTAACCTCGGGGTGGGGGACGGTGACGGTGCAGAACGCCGACGGCACCGGCGTGTTCACCGCCGCGGGGCAGCCGTACTTCCAGTACCCGGGAATCCTGGCCCCCGGCGCCACCTCGGCCCCGCGGACCTGGCAGTTCCACGCCGACCCCGACGTGGCCTGGTTCGCCTTCACTGTGTACGTGTCCACGCACACCGCGCCCACGCTGGTGATCAGCGAGATCATGGCGCATCCCACCACCGCCTCGGAGCCGGCGGGCGAGTGGTTCGAGGTGCACAACCGCAGCCGCGACTCGATCAACCTGCAGGGGTGGACCATCGCCTCGGGCGGCGACGCGCCGCACGTGATCGCCTCGCCGGTGGTGGTGCCCAGCCAGGGATACGTGGTGCTGGGCGGCAGCACCAGCACGTCGGCCAACGGTGGGGCGCCGGTGGCGTACGCGTACTCCGGGATCGACCTGGCCAACGGCACCGGCGACTGGCTGGCGCTGCGCTCGCCCGCCGGGTTCACCACCGACTCGGTGGACTGGGGCGCCGCGCCGGCCGAAACCGCGTCGCCGCCGCCCACCGGGATCTCGATGGAGCTGGACTCGGTGGGATCCGACAACCTGTACCTGAGCGGGGCCGGCAGCCACTGGGTGCCCTCGCCGGTCACCTTCGGCACGGGGCAGAACGGCACGCCCGGCGCGCGCCGGCGGATCCCGCTGCGGGCCACCTCCATCGCCGCGGGGCTGCTCCACACCTGCGCGCTCGACACCGGCGGGCAGATCTGGTGCTGGGGGAGCAGCCAGGCCGGCCGGCTCGGCATCGGCTCCGCCACCGTCCCGGTGTTCGGCATCGACGCGCTGGTCCTGTCGCCGGTGCGCGTGGCGCAGCCGGCGGGGGTCACCTTCACGCAGGTGGTGGCGGGCTCGACCGACAACACCTGCGCGCTGACCTCCACGGGCCAGGCGTACTGCTGGGGATCGTCCGTGCCCACCGGCGCCACGCTGGCCCTGCGCACCACCCCGTCGCCCATCCCGCAGCCGGGCGGGCTGGCCTTCGCCTCGCTGGGGCTCATGGGCCGGAGCTTCGGCTGCGGCCTGGACGGCTCGGGCCAGGCGTGGTGCTGGGGGGTCGACGACGTCAACGGGTCGAGCGGGCAGGTGTTCGCCCTCACCACGCCCACGCTGCGCGCCATGCCCGGGCCGCTCGCCCAGATCTCGCGCGTGGACCAGGCGGAGTGCGCGCTCACCACCGCCGGACAGGCGTACTGCCGCCACAAGCTCACCGTGGGCGGCGACACGCTCTCGCTGGTGTCGCGGCCGGGCGTCACCTGGCAGTGGATCGACACCAGCGACCGCCGCTCGTGCGGGATCTCCACCCTCGGCCAGATGTTCTGCTGGGCGCCGGATGTGCGCGCGGTGGAGGTGATGGACCACCCGGTCACGGTGCGCTTCGCGTCGCTGGCGGTGAGCGGGCGGAACGTGTGCGGCGTGACCACCGCGGGCGAGGTGTGGTGCCAGGGCCCCGAATCTTCCACCGGCCAGCTCGGCGACGGCAGCACCGCCGAGAACCCCGTGCTGGCGCCGGTGGCCGCGCCGCCGGGGGTGACGTTCTCGGCCGTGGCGCTGTCGCGCAAAGGCCTGTCCGACTCCGTCGGCCAGGGATGCGCGCTGCAGGCCGTCACCGGGCAGGTGTACTGCTGGGGAAGGGGCGGCTACGTGGGCGACGGCACGCAGAGCCAGCGCAACGCGCCGGTGCCCATCTACCGCTGACGCTCGAGCGGTGGCGCAGGGCGCGGGGGGAGCTTCGGCTCTCCGCCCTGCGCGCTTCTCCCGCTCCAGGGCGGGCGATCCCATCCGGCCTCGAGCCGGCCGGCGGGAGGGGCGGAAGACGGAGATCGCGCGCTCCCCCTTGACGGCGGGCGGGGACGTAGATAGTCTTTGGCGCACGAAACGGGAGTCGCGTCCCCAGCCGTCAGCGCAGCACCGAGTCCGCAAGGGCTGGTCTGCGAGACGGGGTTGCCCCAGGAAACGGGGCGATCGGACGCGCCTCCCGTTTTCGTTTTGCCTCGAAACCGGTCCTCGTGATCGGCCGTATCGGAGGCGGCAGGATGCACGACGAACGACTGAACCGACGCACGAACGAAGAACCCGCGATGACCACCACCGTACTCGCCGCCGCCATCCGGATGCCGCACGCGGCATCCGTGGCCGCCCCCGCGCCGCATGCGCCCGGGGCCTCGGCGGAGCCGTGCGCCGCGGCGATGAGCCCCGCCGCGCGGGGACTGGACATGGGCGGGATTATCGCGCCGGCCGTCCGTGGCCGGCGGAATGGGACGGAGATCGGCGATCGATTCGGCGGCAAGGCGCGCTCGAGCGTCGGCAGTGCGTGGTACGGGCAGGATTCGGCACAACTCGCGGGAGGTGGTCCGTTGCGGGCGTAGGCATCCGCACCCGGACCTGGCGCTGTGATGGTTCGAGCGCCCCGCCTCCCGACGTGGAGGCGGGGCGCTTCGTCGTTCCGGCCCTCTCCCCGCGGCTCCGGTGACACGGACCCGCGCGGCATTGCAGCACCGGCGGGCCCACGCGGCCCGGCATGTTTGACAATCCGGGTCATGGGTTCTCGTGAGCTGGTTTCGCGAGGGGGAGGGCGGGCCGGACGGCCGGCGCCCGCACCATCACGTGGCACGCGACTCCCGGGACGGGGCGCGGCACGGCAGGAAGGTCCGCACCTCTCCCTCGCGACTCCAGCGCTTCCGTAGCTCAGCAGGCAGAGCGCGTCCATGGTAAGGACGAGGCCCGGGGTTCGACTCCCCGCGGAAGCTTGAAGCACACACACGGCGGTAGCTCAACTGGCAGAGCGCCGGTCTCCAAAACCGGGGGTTGGGGGTTCGATTCCCTCCCGCCGTGCTTCCAGGAAAGTGCGTGAGTGCGGAAGTGCGTCGGTGCGCTTCCGTCATGGTGCCATCGTCCAGCGGCCGAGGATACCGGACTGTCTATCCGGAGACCGGGGTTCGAATCCCCGTGGCATCGCTGTGGAAGTGCCCAGTGCCCAGTGCCCAGTGCCCAGTGCGCAGTGCCCAGTGCCCGGGGAACTGCTTTGCGGACATAGCTCAGATGGCAGAGCGCGACCCCGCCATGGTCGAGGCCGCGGGTTCGAATCCCGCTGTCCGCTTTTCAATCAATCGACAGGGACACGTAGCTCAGGGGTGAGAGCACTCGGCTGATATCCGAGCGGTCGGAGGTTCGATTCCTCCCGTGTCCATCTCAATGCGGTCCGGTAGCCCAGCGGCCGAAGGCGCCTGTCTCACACACAGGAGAGCGGAGGTTCGAATCCTCCCCGGACTACTTCCACGCCAGCGTAGCTCAGCCGGTAGAGCACTCCACCCATACTGGAGCGGCCGGCGGTTCGAATCCGCCCGCTGGTACTGCAAGTCACCACGAGACGCCGGGTTGGCAGAGAGGCCGATCGCGCCTGACTGTAGATCAGGAGCCCTGCGGGGCCACGGAGGTTCGAATCCTTCACCCGGCACTTCGGCGATTCATCAACCCCCGGGCGGGTAGCTCAGCCGGTAGAGCGCCTGACTGTTAATCAGGTGCGCGTGGGTTTGAGTCCCACCCCGCCCTCTTTTCGATCGCCATTGCTCGGTAGCTCAGGGGTAGAGCGGCGGAGTGAAGATCCGCGCGTCGGGGGTTCGATTCCCTCCCGGGCAACTCATCCTCCCGTAGCCAAGTGGGAAGGCATCGGTCTGCAAAACCGACAGCGACCGGGTTCGATTCCCGGCGGGAGGTCTGAACTGAAAGCGCCCAGTGCCAAGTGCCCAGTGCCCAGTTCGGTTTGTCGCCGTCGTAGCTCAGAATGGAAGAGCGCTCGCCTCGTAAGCGAGAGGTCCCCGGTTCGATCCCGGGCTTCGGCTCTGCGGGTGCTTGCGATGGATACATGGGGCCGTAGCTCAGCGGGTAGAGCGCTCCGTCGGCTGCGGAGAGGTCGAGGGTTCGACTCCCTCCGGCTCCACTGGGCACTGGGCACTGGGCACTGGGCACTGGGCACTGGGCACTGGGCACTGGGCACTGGGCACTGGGCACTGGGCACTGGGCACTTCCCTGGGACCGTAGCTCAACGGGAGAGCATCCGCCCTGCAAGCGGAAGGATGGGGGTTCGAATCCGCCCGGTTCCACTATCCACGACGACGAGATGTGCCCGCGCTCGGCGGGCCGACGCCCTTCCGGTTTCGGGAGCCGGGCGGGCGCCTCCTGATTCCCGGAGAGGTGAGCGAGAGATGCGACAATGAGCATGACGCTGGTCATCAGCCCGGGCTACCTGCCGATCTGCACCGTGACCGTGCAGCGCGCCGTGCAGCTGTACGTGGACGGCAAGGCCGAGATCGAGCGAGCCCACCCCACGCGCCGCTTCCGCTCGATGCGCCTGGTGGTGCCCGCGCCGCGCGTGCTGCGCCTGCGCGCGGACGTGAAGCTGCCCGCCCGGCTGTTCGGGGCGGCGCCGCTCGGCGGAAGCAACCAGAACCTGTTCGACCGCGACGGCCGGCGCTGCCAGTACTGCGGCCGCACCGAGGCGCAGGTTCGGCGCGAGGGGCACCGGCTGACGCGTGACCACGTCGTGCCCCTGTCGCGAGGCGGGCGGGACGAGTGGCGGAACGTGGCCACCGCCTGCGAGCCGTGCAACAACCGGAAGGCCGACCGCACCCCCGACGAGGCCGGGATGGCGCTGCTCGCAGAGCCGCGCACCCCCACGGCGTGGGAGCTGGTCCGCGCGCGCCACGACGACGTGGCCGAGCTCCTGGCCTTCTAGGGAGCAGGGAACAGGGAACAGCGGGATGGAGATGGTGCCGTCTTCGCTTGCTGTACCCCGTTCCCTGTTCCCTCTCCCCTGATGCCCTTGCCCTGGTGGAGGAATGGCAGACTCGCCCGGCCCAGACCCGGGAGGCCGCACCGGCATTGAGGGTTCGAATCCCTCCCAGGGAACTCGGATGCGTGGCAGGTACAGCGGAGAGCCGGCATGAAACACGATTCGACCGGCCGATCAGCTGTCCCCTGTACCTGTCGCCTGTCCACCGCAGTTCGCCCCCGTAGCTCAGCGGACCAGAGCGCCGGATTACGAATCCGGAGGTCCCGGGTTCGAATCCTGGCGGGGGCATTTCCGAGACGTAGCTCAGCTGGAAGAGCGCCCGCCCTGGGAGCGGGAGGTCCGCGGTTCGAGCCCGCGCGTCTCGACTGGTAAGAAAAATCCGGGAGTTTGGCTGATGCACCCCAGGCCGATCCCAGGCTGACGTCATCCTGAGGCCGGTCAGACCGTAATCAGCGTCTGTTCAAGAGCTTGCAGGCCGAAGGATCTATGATCGCGTCAGCACGTGATCGGGTCGGGCGCACCAATACTCCACCCAGGAGGGTGTGTGGATGACGGGACGTAGCTCAGCCAGGCCAGAGCGCTGGTTTCGGGTACCAGAGGCCCGCGGTTCGAATCCGCGCGTCCCGACTGGATGATGGATCGATGGAGGGTTGGCAGAGTGGACAATTGCGCGCGGGTGCTAACCGCGAGGGCCAACGCCCACGGGGGTTCGAATCCCCCACCCTCCTCTGGTTTTGCCCCCGTAGCTCAGAATCGGACAGAGCGCCGTAAAACTACGGAAACGGGTCACAGGCAGCGGGTTGCAGAGGCACAGAACACGGGTAGAGCCCCCAGTAGGGAAGCGGGTTTTCCCGGTCTGCCTGACTCTCCTCCGGGGGAGTGCGCGGGTTCGAATCCCGCCGGGGGCACTGCGGCACGATCCCGGGGAGGTTGGCAGAGCGGCCGATTGCGCCCGTTTCGAAAACGGGAGCCCCACGCGGGGCCGGGGGTTCGAATCCCTCACCTCCCTCCATCCCCATGCGCCCGTAGCTCAGCGGAGCAGAGCGTCGGTTTCCGGCACCGAAGGCCGCAGGTTCGAGTCCTGCCGGGCGCATCCAATCCCCATCCCCGAACGTAATCTCCATCGCCGGCGCAGCGAGAACCCGGACCCGGGACCGATTTCCCTCCCCACGCCCTTCCTCGATCCCCCCTGCTGTCTCTTGCAGTCTCTCGAGATCGCCGCGCGGTCCGCCCCGTTCCGCGGGGTGGACCGTGCGGCAGCCCGCCTCGCGCACGGACGGGTTGCCATGGCGCAAAAGGGCGCGTAAGTTTCTGCCACCCATCCGCTTCAAGCTGATTCCGCGGCCGTGGCCCGCGTCCGGCGCATCCCCCGCGCCAGGCAAAGGGCCGGGGACTTCCGGCATTGCTCGACCGCTCCTGCATCATACCCCGATGACCGATACGCTCATCCCGGCGCCTCCGGCGGCGCCCCGGACGACGCGGCGCATGCGCGTGCGCTCGCCGCGCGACTGGCCGTTCGCGTGGAAGCTGCGCGCGGGCGTGGCCGTGCTCCTGCTCGTCGCCGCCGTGGGCGCGGTGGCCATGCTGGCCGCCGTGCAGCGCGCCCGCTCGCTCACCGGCACCCTCACCGCGCGCGACATGGCGGGGCTGGGGCTGATCCTGAACATCGACCGCGACGGCTACCAGGCCCGGCTGGCGCTGGACCAGGCCGCCCACGCGGCCACGCCGGAGGAAACGAAGAAGGCGCTCGACTTCTA
Organism: Longimicrobium sp.; assembly: GCA_036377595.1. NCBI lineage: Bacteria > Pseudomonadati > Gemmatimonadota > Longimicrobiia > Longimicrobiales > Longimicrobiaceae > Longimicrobium > Longimicrobium sp. Next base: position 39,522 of record DASUYB010000026.1, read on the forward strand.
CGCCGAGAACATCGGGCAGACGCAGGAGCGGCTGAACCGCTACCGCGCGCTCCCCGACCTCCCGGCCGACCGCCGCGCGGTGGCCGAGCAGGCCACGGCGGAGCGCGCGCGCTTCGCGGAGATCGGCGCCCGGATGGCCGCGCGCCTGGCCGCCGCGCCCGTGGGCGCCGGCCGTGAGAATCACGCCGAGGAGGCCGCGCTGCAGGCCAGCCTCGACTCTTTCCGCGTGTTCCTGGGCCAGCTCGAGGACGCGCAGCAGGCCTCGGGCGACGCGCTCGGCGCCTCGGTGGCCGCATCGGGGACGGCGGCGATGGCGATCGGGCTGGCCTCGCTGCTGGTGCTGGCGCTGACGGGGTACCTGCTCAGCCGCGTGCTGCACCGGGGCGTGGCGGGCCCGGTCACGCGCGTGGCCGAGGCGGCGGGGCGGATCGCGGCGGGCGACCTGACCGGCGCCACCCTTCCCGTTTCCAGCCGCGACGAGGTGGGGGTGATGGCGCGCTCGTTCAACCGCATGACGGGCGACCTGCGCGCGGTGATCGCCGAGATCCAGCGCACCGGGGCGACGCTGGCCTCGCACAGCGCGGAGATCGCCAGCCTGACGGGCGAGACGCGCACCGGGGTGGAGCACCTGAACGGCGCGGTGGCGCAGATCACCGCCGGCGCCGAGGAGCAGTCGGCGGCGGCGCAGCACGTGTACGGGCAGACGGGCGAGATCTCCGGCGCGCTGGGCAACATCGCCGCGGGAACGGAGCGGATGGCGGCGTCGATCCGCGACAGCGTGGCGGCCGCGCGCGGCGGCGGCGAGACGGTGCGCGCCATCGCCCGCGCCACGGGCGACCTGGGGCGCGTGGCGGTCGAGAACACCGAGCAGGTGCGGCGGCTGCAGCGCCACTCGGCGCGCATCGAGGAGTTCGTGCGCGCCATCACCGAGGTGGCCGAGCAGACCAACCTGCTGGCGCTGAACGCCGCCATCGAGGCCGCGCGCGCGGGCGAGGCGGGGCGCGGCTTCGCGGTGGTGGCCGACGAGGTGCGCAAGCTGTCGGAGAGCGCGTCGGGCGCGGCGTCGCACACCGTTTCCGTCGTGGCCGAGATGCAGCGCGACATCGACGAGACCGTGGTCTCCATCGAGCGCAGCGCGGCGGGGGTGCAGGAGACGGCCGGCCGCGCGGCCGAGGTGGGTGGCGCGCTCGACGCCATCTTCCACGCGCTGGAAGAGAGCGAGCGCGTGGTGCAGGGGCTGGCCGACGAGACGCGCACCATCTCCGGCCGCGTGAACGAGACGGCGGGGATGATCGGCGACGTGGCGGCCGTGGCCGAGGAGAACGCCGCGTCGGCGGAGGAGATGGCCGCGCTCTCCGAGCAGCTGGAGGGCACGATGGCCTCCATCTCCCTGCTGGCCGGCGGCTCGCGCGCGGGCGACGGCGCGGACTCGCTCAACGTACTGGCGGAGCGGCTGTCGTCGCTGGTCTCGCGCTTCCGCGTGGCCGAAGGCTGATCTAAACAGATTGGGCTCACGCAGAGTCAGCAGGGTAAGCAGTGAACTGCGGTTCAACTGCTAACCCTGCTGACTCTGCGTGAGCCCAATTCTTTTCCTGGTCTGACGCTACGCGCGGCAGTAGGCGCGGACGTGGTTGATCCGCACGTCGGTGGCGACGGTGCCCATGCGCACCAGGTACTCGGAGGCGCCGTAGCGCGGCGAGCCCGGGTGCCAGTTGTAGGTGTATCCCAGCCGCGTCCAGGGATATCCGTTCGGTACGCGCCAGCGGGTGAGGAACTGGCTGGAGATGAAGCTCACGTGCCGCGGATCGACGCCGTCCGGGAAGTGCTGCCCGCACTCGGCCTGGATGGTGTCGCCGCACGGATAGCGCGTGGTGACGGCGGGGTCGGCGACGGGACGGAAGAGGGCGGCCACCGGCACCGTCATCTCCACCATCAGCGTGTCACCGCCGGAGGGCGGCAGGCCGAGCAGCTGGTTCAGCCGCAGCCGCAGCTCGTCGGGCGCGAAGCCGCGGCACGAGTCGCGGACCTCCGGCACCAGCGTCACCCACAGGTTGATGGGGATGCTGTCACGCCCCGGCATGTAGCCCGGATAGCTGGTGAAGGTGACCACGCGCACGTTCCCGTTCGCGTCCGGCTGCGCGGCGTTCAGCGGCAGCACGTGGTCCGCCCGCCACACCGCCGCGTCGTCGATCGAGCGCTGGTACAGGCTGTCGAGCGGCATCCCCACCGGCGACGGGCCGGAGGCGAGCGGCGGCGTGCACGCGGCGCTCGGCATCACGGAAACGAGCGCGAGCGCCATCATGTGGATCTTCATGGAGTTCGTCAGGTGGGGGATAAAGAAGATGGTATTTCGGCGAGAATCACGTCACAGCAATCGAACCAGCCGCGAGCGAAGCGAGCCCGGGTCCCTCCCCCAGTCGGTTTTGGGGGAGGGACAGCCGCGAAGCGGCAGGGAGAGGGCCCCCCGCAGGCGTCGCGTCGCGGGACTGATCCCGTCAGATCGAGACCGCTACTCCCACTCGATGGTCGCCGGCGGCTTGGAGCTGACGTCGTAGACCACGCGGTTGATCCCCTTCACCTCGTTGATGATGCGCGTGCTGATGCGCGCCAGCACCTCGTGCGGGAAGGGATACCAGTCCGCCGTCATCCCGTCGCGGCTGGTGACGGCGCGCAGCGCGCACACGTTCTCGTACGTCCTGAAATCCCCCATCACCCCCACGCTGCGCACGGGAAGGAGCACGGCGAACGCCTGCCAGATGTCGTCGTACAGCCCCGCCGCGCGGATCTCCTCTAGGTAGATGGCGTCGGCCTGGCGCAACACGTCGAGCTCGCCGCAGTCGATGGCGCCGAGGACGCGGATCGCCAGCCCCGGCCCGGGGAAGGGGTGCCGCCCCACCATCTCCTCCGGCAGCCCCAGCTCGCGGCCCACCTGCCGCACCTCGTCCTTGAACAGCTCCCGCAGCGGCTCGATCAGCTCGAACTTCATGTCCTCCTTCAAGCCGCCGACGTTGTGGTGCGTCTTGATGGTCGCCGACGGGCCCTTCACCGACAGGCTCTCGATCACGTCGGGATAGAGCGTCCCCTGCACCAGGAACCGCGCGTCGTGGCCGATGCGCGCGGCCGCCTCCTCGAACACGTCGATGAAGGTGTGGCCGATGATCTTCCGCTTCTCCTCCGGCTCCTCCACGTCCTTCAATCGCCCGAGGAAGAGCTCCGACGCGTCGATCACCTCGAGCTTGATTCCCATGTGCTGGCGGAAGGTGCGCTCCACGCTCTCGCGCTCGCCCAGCCGCAGCAGACCGGTGTCGACGAAGATGCAGGTCAGCCGGTCGCCGATGGCACGGTGCACCAGCGTCGCCGCGACGGAGGAATCGACGCCGCCGCTGAGGCCGCACACCGCCTGCGCCTCGCCCACCTGCCCGCGGATGCGCCGCAGCTCGTTCTCGATGAAGCTTCCCGCCGTCCAGGTGGGCTGGCACCCGCATACGCCGAACACGAAGTTCGACATGATCTCGGCGCCGCGCGTGGTGTGCGCCACCTCGAGGTGAAACTGCACGCCGTAGATGGGCCGGTCGTCGGCCGCGAACGCCGTCCAGGGAATGCCTTCGCTGCTGGCCAGGAGATGGAAGCCGGGCGGCGGCTGCACGATGTGGTCGCCGTGGCTCATCCAGGCCTGCGTGCGCTCGCCCACCTCGAAGCCGTCGAAGATGCCGCTAGCCTCACGCACCTCCACCTGCTGGCGGCCGTACTCGCGCTTGCCGTGCTCCACCACGCCGCCCTCGAGGTGGGCGATCAGCTGCATCCCGTAGCACACGCCGAGGACCGGGATGCCCATCCGCAGCAGCCCGGGGTCCGCCGTGGGTCCGTCGCTGTCGTAGACGGAGGAGGGGCCGCCGGAGAGCACGATCCCCTTCGGCGCCCACTCGCGGATCCAGTCGAGCGGGCGGGTGGGGGGATGGATCTCGCAGTACACGCGCTCCTCGCGGATCCGCCGCGCGATGAGCTGCGTGAACTGCGAGCCGTAGTCGATGATGAGGATGCGGTTGGGATCCACGGAGATGCCGTCGGCGTGCGCGTCAGGGAGATGAGGTCGCGAGGCGGGAAGATACGGCGTGGCAGGCGGGACGAAAACCCGGCGGTGGGGAGATCTACATCACCGCTGCGATGGATTGATCGGTGCGAGCCGCGGGGCCCTCTCCCTGGCTGCCCGGCGCGACTCCCGTCGCGCCCGGACAGCCTGTCCCTCCCCCAAAACCGACTGGGGGAGGGACCTGGGCGCGCTGCGCGCGCGGCTACTTTGATGGTCGAACGTGGTGATCGGGTGCTCGACTGCGTCCGTCAGGTTCGCGCGCCAAAGCACGCGTGCTCGTCGATCACGTAGCGATCCACGTAAGCACTGGCTTTCTCGCCGCGCACGGCCTGCTGCACGATGTAGAGGGTGTCTCCGCGGAATGCGGTGTACGGCTGCGCGTCACGTGAAACGGGAAGCTCGCGGTCCACGCACGCACGCGAGAAGTCGGCGGAGAGGAGGGTGAGGAAGACGCGCGCGGTGATCAGGCTGCCGTCGATCGTCTGGTCGTAGTACACGAGGGCGAAATTCCCGCCCGGCAGCCGCGCGATGCGGAACAGCACCGAGTTGGCGCTGAACTGTTCGGGAAAGTCGAGGTGCTCGATGGAGTGGACGAGATCGGGCATCTCGCCCTTTCGCGCGCGCACGGGCACGCGCAGGGTGCGGATCTCCGATCCGTCGGGACGGAAGAACGTAAGGCGGTTCAGCCCCTCGTAGCCGACCAGGACCGTGTCATTCCAGGCGGCGACCTCCGCGCCCGAGTAAATCCCCGCCAGCGGCGCCGACTGCGTGAACTGCGCGGGGATGGAGCCCAGGCCACGCACCTCGCCGTCGCCGGGCTCCCAGACGCCCACGCTGGTCTTCCGCTCCACGTCCAGCCCGCCCAGCCACAGCCGTCCGCGGTCGGGCACGATGGAGGTCGGCACGCCACGGAAGCGCACGCTGGCGCGGAAGGCGCCGTCGTCGCGGCCGAAGCGCGTCAGCCGGTGCGCGCCCACGTCGGCCACCACGATCTCGTCTCCGGCGACCTCCACCGCGCCAGGATCTCGCAGCTCGCCGGGACCGTCGCCGCGCCTGCCGTAGCCGCGGAGCAGCCGGCCGTCCGCGGAGAAGCGCAGGACGCGTCCCAGGAACGCATCCGTCACGTACAGGCTGCCGTCCCCAGGATCCACCGCCAGCGCGGCCGGGCGCCCGAGATAGGCGGTATCGTTCTCCGTCAGCGTGAGCCTCGCGAGCGATCGCACCGTCGGCTGCGGAAGCGCGGTGCCGCGCCTCGCCTCGTGCTCGCCATCACCGCGCGCGCAGGAACCGGCCGCACCGAGCAGAACAACGGCGATCAGCTTGCGCATCCACATCTCCAGCGTTGCCCCGTGAACCAGGAGCGCCGCCCCCGACGGCGTGGAGATCAGCGTCTCACGTCGTGCAGGGACACGAGTACTCGACCGGATTGCAGCAGGCGGGGCAGCGATTGTGGCTGTCTTTCCAGCGCGTCTTGAACTTGCACCCTTCGTCGAGCATGTCCTCCTGAGCGGTCAGCAGCCGGGGCCCCGCCGCGGCCAGCATCAGCAGCGCCGCCGCGGCGAGGCGGAAACACTTCGTCTTCATGCTCATCGGCTCCTCCTCGCGTGAACGTGGTGCCGGGGGGCGGCACTGGGCAAAAGACTGGCGGGAACCTCCAGGAATCCAGGATGCGGGCGTCACGACCGCCCGGGCGATGCCATCCGCCGGTACAGGGCCGAACGCAGGGCTCGCGGCCGCACGCGGTCGAGCGACACGAGGCGGCCGTTCACGAGCAGCAGCTCGGATGGAGCCGGCGGTGCGTCGATCGCATCCAGCAGCTGCCGCCGTAGGATTCCATCCGCGCGGATGTGGTGCGTCGCGAGCTGCGTGCGCTCGGCGCTCGTGGGCTCGCGCGTGAACACCAGCGCGAATGCGCCGACGTGCCGACGTCTCCACTCGAGCCAGGGCTGGAGGGAGCCGCTGCACACGAACGTGTCCGACGGCCGGTAGAGCAGCACGACAGCCGTGTCGGCGCGCGCGACGAGCGAAGCAAGGGTGCCGCCGCCCACGATCGGGCGTTCAGGGAGACGGGATGAAGCGCGGGCGCACCCGGAAATGGCGGAAACGGCGACCATGGCCATCGCGGCCATGCGCCGCACCACGCATGGGAAGGAGCGGAGACGAGTCGAAGAGAGGCGGATCTTCATTACGAGCCCGCGCCGGACGAGGCCACTTTCGCTCAAGAATATGCGGATTGGGTGCGGTTGACGCAATCGCCTCGTTACGATCCGATGCGCTGATGCTCCCCTCCTCCCCACAGCGTCACGGCAGGATCAGCGACCCGTCCTCCGCGAAGGGGAAGGCGGGGTTCCAGGCCACCTCCCACGGGTGGCCGTCGGGGTCGGCGAAGTAGCCGGAGCGGCCGCCCCATTCCGCGTCCGCGGCGGGGGTGAGGAGACGCCCGCCCGCGCGGACGGCCAGCTCCAGCGTGGCGTCGACCTCGTCGCGCGCGCGCACGTTGTGGGCGATCGCGATGCCGCCGAACTCCTTCCACGCCCCGCGCCGGTCCGGGAGGCTCGCGTCGCGCGCGAGGCTGGCGTGCGAATACAGGGCGAGCACCACGCCGCCCGCGCGGAAGAACGCCACCTCCCCCTCCACGCTCGCGCTCGACGGCGTCCACCCCAGCCCGTCGCGGTAGAAGGCCAGCGAGCGCGCCAGGTCGTCGACGCCGAGCGTGATCAGGCTGATGCGCGGCTCCATCCCCAAATCTCCGGAAGGTGGGTGAACAGATGACCACTCGGCGGGCGGTGCGGACGGGCGCGGAGCCGCCATAACACCCGCCAGGAATTCCGAAAAACTGGAACTCGCGATCCGCGGCCGGCGAGCCTGTCCACGGCGCGCGGTTCGATCTCCGTCAGAACGGCGCCGCGCGGGCCGTTCTTCCAGCGGTGGCAGGGAATTCATGTCCCTGCCGCTGGGGCGGAAATGGGCCACTCGCGAACCCGCCGGGAGGGCATTGCGCGGCCGCTTCCGCGGCACCATTTTCGCGTCCTTTCGCACGCACCCTTCGGACCCCCGGCCGGCCACCCGCTCGCCCCCGGTCCGCCACCCGTAAGCGCCGTACCCGCAGGACCGCCGTGACCACCCGCACGCTCGTCCGGGCGCCGCTCTGCGTCGCGCTCGCCGCCTCCCTCACCGCCTGTTTCCGCACCCCTTCGCCCGAGACCGACGCGGGCGCCGCCCTGGTCAAGCAGCTCGCCGGCGCCGGCGAGGCGCACGCGCAGGCCGCCGCGCCGCCGGCGCTCCCGGCGCGCGCCCGATCGCGTCCCGACGACCCCGCGCCGCCGGTGATCCGCGGGATCTACGTGAACGCCTACGCGGCGGGCAACCCCGTGCGGCGCAAGGAGCTGCTGGCGCTGACCGACAGCACCGAGCTCAACACCTGGGTGGTCGACGTCAAGGACGAGGACGGCGTCCGCTATCCCAGCGCGCTGCCGCTGGCGGTGGAGGCCACGCACGTGCGCAGCATCCCCATCCGCAACCTGCGCGGGCTGGCCGACACGCTGCGGGCGCACGGGATCCACCCCATCGCGCGGATCGTCGTCTTCAAGGACCCGCGCCTTTCCCGCGCGCGGCCGGACTGGTCCATCCGCCAGCCCAGCGGCGGGCTCTGGCACGACAAGGTGGGCAACACCTGGGTGAACCCGTGGGACCGGCGCGTGTGGGACTACAACCTGGCCATCGCCGAGGAGGCGGTGCGCGCGGGGTTCCGCGAGGTTCAGTTCGACTACGTGCGCTTCCCCGAGGCCTACCGCTCGCTTCCCACGCAGGTGTTCCCCACGGCGGTGGGGAAGAAGGCGGACGCCATCACCGGCTTCCTGGCCGAGGCCGGCGCGCGGCTCCATCCGCTCGGCGCGTCGATCACCGCCGACGTGTTCGGGCTGACGATGAACGACCCGCTCGACGTGGGGATCGGGCAGCAGTGGGAGCGCGTCTCGTCGACGGTGGACCACGTACTGCCGATGGTATATCCGTCGCACTACTTCCCCACCCACCTGCCGGGGATCCGCCGCCCGAACCGGATGCCGTACGAGACGGTGTTCGCCTCCGTGGGCCAGGGGGTGATCCGCAGCCGGCGGCTGGAGTCGGCGGGGGTGAAGTCGGCGCGCATCGTTCCCTGGCTGCAGGCGTTCACCGCGACGTGGAACGACCGCGCGTTCCGCTACGGCCCCGCGCAGGCGCGCGCGCAGACGCAGGCGGTGTACGACCTGGGGCTGGAGGACTGGATCTTCTGGAACCCCAACTCCAACTACGACGCCGTCGCCGCGGGCTTCGAGCGCTCCGCCGTGGGCCGCGCGAAGCCTTTCGTCCCGCCCGTGCACATGGCCAGGCAGGTCGACGTCCTGGACCGCGAGGGCGCCGCCGCCGCACGCCAGTTGGTGGCATCGCAGCCTTCCGGCGCGCTGGGGCAGTAGAGGATCTCACGCGGAGACGCGGAGACGCGGAGGAGTCGGGCGCATTCCTCCGCGGCTCCGCGGCTCCGCGTCTCCGCGTGAGAATTCTAGTGCTGGGGGGCGACGTGATTGTTGGTCGGGAGATGGACGGCTACCATGAAGGGTGATCCCATCCCCCCCAACCCGTGAGATGACGATGAGCCGCCTGACCCTCGATCCGTCGACGCTGCGCGTGGAGTCGTTCGAAGGCGTCGTCCCCATCATCATCGGGGCGGGCGGAGAGACTTATCCCGACTGCCCGACGGCGACGGGGTGCACCTGCGTCGACGCCTGCATCTCCATCGTCCGCCCGCCCTGCCAGGAGACGGTCGCCGTCGCCACGGCGTAGCGACTCGTCGCGCCGGCGAAAACCGTCGCGTGGGCGAACGGGGGCTGGGGGAAGATGCAACGTCGGCGTCTTCCCCCTTCTCCATCCCTGCAATCCTCCGGATCGGATCACACCACAGCGGCGGGGGCGAGCTGCTGCATCATCCCGAAGACGTCGTTCTCGACCCAGTCCTCCGCAACCTTCCCGTCGGCAAAGCGCAGCCAGCTGATCCCCGTCCAGCGGGCGCGGGCGCCGCTCGGCTCCACGCCCAGCAGCGGGCCGCGGTGCGTGCCCTCGGCGGTCCAGCGCACGCACACCACGTCGCCCGCGGCCACCGTCTCGTGCACGGTGAAATGGAGATCGGGGAACGCGGCGAGATAGCCTTCGATCACGCCGCGGATGACGGCGGGGCCGCGGGCGTCCTCGGGCCCGCCGGTCAGGTGGAGGCGGTAGTCGGGGGCGAACAGCTCGTCCACCACGCCCAGGTCGCCCGCGTTCATGGCGGCGAACCAGCGCAGGGCGAGCTGGCGGTTGCGTTCGGTCTGGTCGATCGGCATCGGAGGCTCCGAGGGCTGCGGGGATGTGCGCTCGTCGAGGAGCTTACGCCGCCCGGCATCCCGCGGATCTCATGGAAGAGGGGAGGACGCCGCGTGCGTCCTCCCCCTCTTCGTCTGCATCTCCCGCGAAGTCAGCCGGCGACCGGGTCGGCGGGCTCCTTCGGGCACCAGGGCGTGGTGCACTCGCGGCCCTCGGTCATGCATAGCGGCGAGACGCAGTTGTCGGACTGCACGGTCATCGGCACGGACAGCGGCGCCGTGTCGAACGTGGTGACCGACAGCGCGTCGGGATCGAGCCTGGTCATCTGTGCTCCCGCGTACGAGGAATCAGGCAGTTCCCACCATCGCCTACGGACACTGGTCCGGCAGCCACGTGGGAGCGCAGTACGGCGAGTAGCAGCGGGGCTGCGGCGCGGTGTACGCCGCGCTCTCGATCGGTGTGGCCTCGGCGGTCGCGAACGAGGTCACCTCGATCTGGTCGATGGAAAGCGGCATGGCGCGCCTATCCGCACCTGGTGACGCAGGTCCGCTGCTCGGTGTCCATGCACAGCGGCGACCAGCACTCGATCTGCTGCGTGTCGATGACCGTGGTGCCGGTCGACGGCGCGGCGACGGTGTCGAACGACGAGACCTGGAGCTCCTCGAGCTTGAGCCTGGGCATGCGGTCCTCCGGGTGCGGTGATGGGGGGACGGCGGAGCAGAAGTGTTCCGCCGGTGGCGCAATCAGCGCGTGATGGGCGGGCACCCCGCCATGAATGAGAAGCAGTCCTCGCCATGGGTGGTGGTGGGCAGCGCCACCGTGAGCACCGCGGGGGCGCCGGTCTCGAACGAGGTGACCCGCAACTGGTCGAGCGACAGCGACATGGGCGTGCCTCCGCGTGCAGGATGGAGAGAGGAGGACGGAGATGCAAACAGGTTGCGTCCGGAAATGTCATCACCCCGCACGCGCAGCGCAAGCATCGCATTCTCCCGCGCGCCGCGGCTCCAATCTCCATCTACTGAAAAGAGAAGGGCTCACGCAGAGCAGCAGAGGCAGCGGAGAACATACCTCTGCTACCTCTGCTGCTCTGCGTGAGCCAGGTCTTTCAGCTCGAGATCAGCCGCCGGTCCACACGTTGTTGGTGCGGTTGTCGTCCACGAGGCGCTTCGTGGGGTCCAACTCGATGCGCGTGACGCGCTTTCCGGCGAACTGGTACTCACGCACGTAGCGCCGCTGGTTGGTGGCCCACACCTCGGCCGGGTACTCGAATTCCTGCGCGCTGCCGTCGCTGAAGGTGAAGCGCGCGCGGATCGGCAGCACCCCGCGCTCGCGGTTGCCGTACGCCACGACCACGTGCTCTCCCCCGCCCTGCGCGTCGGCGATGACGGTGTCGACCGCCTGGTCGTAGCGCGCGTTCTCGAGGAACCAGCCGCGCCAGAACCAGTCCAGCCGCCGGCCGCCCACGTCTTCCATGGTGCGGAAGAAGTCCGCGGGGGTGGGATGGCGGAAGGCCCAGCGGCGGACGTAGGTGCGGAAGGCGTCGTCGAACGCCTCGGGACCCATGATCTCCTGTCGCAGCAGCTGCAGCCCCACCGACGGCTTGTAGTACGCCGCCACCCCCAGCTGCGCGGGCTGGATGCGGTCCGGCGGCGTCTCGATGGTCAGGTCCACGCCCTGCTGCATCAGCCGCTCCACCAGCTGCCGCTCGGCCAGCGCGCGCGCCGCCTGGTTCCCCTTCTCCGGGTAGCGCCGCGCCTCGCTGAAGGTGTTGACGAAGGTGTTGAAGCCCTCGTCCTGCCACATGTGCACGCGCTCGTTGGAGCCCACGATCATCGGGAACCACATGTGCCCGATCTCGTGCGTGACCACGTTGTACAGGTCGTAGACGTCCTCGCTGTGCGCCTCCATGGCCACCATCGGGTACTCCATCCCGCTGATGGGCCCCTCCACCGCGCTGATCTGCGGCCAGGGATACGGGAACCAGCGCTCGGAGTACTCCATGATCGACATCCGCGACTGGTCGGCCGCGTCCTTCCACGGGTCGATCGCCGTCGGCCGGTAATAAGCCATCGCCAGCTTGCCGTTCCAGCCGCTGGCGTCCCACAGGTAGTCGGGGCTGGCGGCCCACACCGCGTCGCGCACGCTGTCGGCGTGGAAGTGCCAGGTCATGGTCCCCGTGCGCCGGGGCCGCGCGGCGCCGCTCCTCAGCTCGTCGAGGGTGACGATGTTGACGGGCGTGGCGCTGGTCCGCGCGCGCGCCAGCCGCGAGATCTCGGCGGGCGTCAGCACCTCCTGCGCGTTCTGCAGCATCCCCGTGGCGGCGACGATGTAGCCGGCGGGGACGGTGACGTAGACGTCGTAGTCGCCGTAGTCCAGGTAGAACTCGCCCTGGCCCAGGTACGGCTCGGTGTTCCAGCCGCGCACGTCGTCGTACACGGCCACGCGCGGATACCACTGCGCGATCTCGTACAGCGCCCCGTCGCGCCCCATGCGGTCGGCGCCGTGCTCGGGGACGGCAAAGTGCCAGGCGACGCTGAAGGTGGCCGTCTCTCCCGGCGCCAGCGGCTCGGCCAGGTCGACCTTCGTCACCGTCTCCTGCCCGCGCGTGCGCAGGGGGACGGCGCGCGCGCCCAGCACCTGCTCGAAGCGCTCGATCACGTCGCCGCCCTCGAAGCCGCGCGCGCCGAAGCGCGAGCCGGCGGGAAAGTAGTACGAGTTTAGCGAGTTGCTCCTGAACGCGTTCTGCTCCGTCTGCATCCACACGAAGCGCAGCGTGTCGGGCGAGCGGTTGGTGTAGCGCAGCCGCATCTCGCCGCGCACGTTCTTGGTGGCGGTGTCGAGCGTGGCGCGGAGGGTGTAGTCGGCGCGGTTCTGCCAGTAGCGCGCGCCGGGCGCCCCCGAGCCGGTGCGCATCTCGTTGGGACTCGGCCAGAGCCCCAGCGGCGCGAAGATCGAAGTGTCGCGCACGCTGCCATGCGACTGCGCCGCCGCCTGCATCGCCCCGCCCGCCACCATCGCGGCGGCGAGCGCGAGCAGCGGCGCGCCAGAGAACATCTTCCTCATCCCCATCCCGAAGTAGAAACGTGAAAGCGCGCCCGCCGTCCGGCGAGCGCGTGCAAGGTGGGTTGCAGTCGGATCAACCGTAAATCTATCCGCTACTTACACACTCGTTGGGCACCCATGGTTCCGCGCGTCGTTCCCAGCATCCATGGGCCTCACGCGGAGGCGCGGAGACGCGGAGGCGGTGCCAGACTCCTCCGCGTCTCCGCGGCTCCGCGTGAGATCAAAGATCCACTTCCGCCGCGACCAGGTCCTCGAACGTCTCGCGGCGGCGGACGAGCTGGGCGGTGTTGCCGTCGACGAGGACCTCGGCGGGGCGCGGGCGCTGGTTGTACTGGCTGGACATCGAGAAGCCGTACGCGCCCACGGTGTGGATCGCCAGCAGCTCGCCGGGCTTGGGGATCTCCATGTCGCGGTCGAGCGCCAGGAAGTCGCCGGTCTCGCAGATGGGGCCCACGATGTCGACGGTGCCGCGCGCGCGCTCGTGGCTTTCCACCGGCTCCACCGCGTGCCAGCCGCTGTAGTGGCTGGGGCGGATCAGGTCGTTCATCCCCGCGTCGGTGATCACGAAGCGCTTCCCTCCGCCCTCCTTCACGTAGATCACCCGCGTCAGCAGCACGCCGGCCTCGCCCACGATGAAGCGGCCGGGCTCCACCACCAGCCGCAGCCCCGTCTCCTCCACCTGCGGGACCACGGCCTCGGCGAACGCCTGCGCCGTGGTCGCCGGCTCGCCCTGGTAGGCGATCCCCAATCCCCCGCCGAGATCCAGGAATTCCAGGGGGATGTCGTCCTGCTTGAGGCGATGGGCGAGCTCGAGGACGGACTCCAGCGCCAGGCCGAACGGCGCCACGTCGAGGATCTGCGAGCCGATGTGCACGTCGATGCCGCGCACGCGGATCCCCTGCAGCCGCGCGGCGATGCCGTACAGGTCGCGCGCTCGCTCGGCGGCGATACCGAACTTGGTGGCCGCGTGGCCGGTGCGCGTGTAGTGGTGCGGCGTGGGGCTCTCGATGTCGGGGTTGATTCGGATTGCGACCGGCGCCTTCTTCCCCATCGTGCAGGCGAGGTCGGAGAGCGCGCACAGCTCGCCCTCGCTCTCCACGTTGAAGGCGTAGATCTCCTCGTTCAGCCCCAGCGCCAGCTCGTTGATGGTCTTCCCCACCCCGCTGAACACGATGCGCTCGCCGGGGATGCCGGCCATGCGCGCGCGCCGCAGCTCGCCGCCGGAGACCACGTCGGCGCCGGCGCCCATCTCGGCCAGCGTGCGCAGGATGGCCAGGTTGGGGTTGGCCTTGACGCTGTAGGCGATGAGGTGGGGGACGGGCGAGAGCGCCTCGTCGAGCTCGCGGTAGCGGCGGCGGATGGCGCCGCGCGAGTAGACGTACAGCGGCGTGGCCCAGCGCGCGACCAGCTCGGGGAGCGGCACGCCTTCGCAGTGCAGGACGCCGTCGTGGCGGGGGAACGACTCGGCCGCGGCGTCCGTGGGGACGGTGGAGATTTCGGCGGTGCTGGTGGCCACGGGCTGCCCGGGTCTGCGGATCTCTGGGTGTTCGGGGGTCGAAAGATACGGGCCCCGCGCGAATCGTACCAGACGAATCGTGACGGGGCGGCTGATGCCCATTGCGGATCTAAGCCGGTAAGAGGGCGGTGTAGCGAAGAAGTGCCGGGTTAGAGCCGCAGAGCTTCGCCAAGTAGCTGTCCCTCGACGGGAGCCAGCCGCGAGCACCGATGCTTCGTCCGAACGAGATTCTGTAGTCCGCGAAGGCGGACTTCGTGTAGTTGTAGCCGCGAATTCATTCGCCCTGGACCACGGCGCCGGAAACCTCGCTCCCGGCTCCTGGACGATCCTCAAATCCCCGTCGCGATCCGGAGCGTGAGGCTGCGGCCGGGGTCGAGGGCGAACTCCTTGTAGCGGTTCAGGAAGCTGCGGTACTCCGTGTTCAGCGCGTTCCGCACCTGCAGGTCCACGCGGAAGCCGCGCGCGCCCACGCGGCGCTCCACCCCGCCGCCCACGTCCAGCAGCGTGTGGCCGTCCGGCGCGAGCTCGTCCTCCGTGGCGTGCGTCTGCTTCGCGACCATCTCCACGCCGGCGGAGAGGTAGCCGCGGCCGAGGCCGAACATACGCTCGCGGCGGTACTCGGCCTCGGCGCGGCCGCGCGCGGGCGGGATCAGCGCCAGGTCGTCGCCGCTGCCGCGCTCGGTGCCGCGCACGTAGTCGAACACGCCGCGCAGCGTCAGCGGCGCCAGCACGCGCACCTCGCCCTGCGCCTCCACGCCGCGCAGCAGCGCGTCCGTCTGCATGGTCTGGAACACGCGCAGCCCACCCAGGAAGATCCCCGTCGGCTCGGTGACGATGAAGTGGTCGACGGCGTTGCGGTACACGTTCACCTCCAGCCGCGCCGCGCGCCCCGTCCACCGCACCCCGCCGTCGATCTCCATCCCCCGCTCCTCCGCCAGCGTCGAGTCGCCGCGGTCGTAGCGCGCCTCGCCGATGCGCGGGCCGTTGGCGTACAGCTCGAACAGCGTCGGCGCGCGCCACGAGCGCCCCACCCCCGCGGTCAGCGCCAGCCCCGCGCCCACGTCGAGCACCGCGCCCGCGTTCCACGACGGCGCCGTCCAGCTGCGCTCGTCGTCCGCCGGCAGGCCGAGCGCGGGGACGTCCCTCGCGGTCTGCGTGCGATGGTCCACGCGCGCGCCGGCCAGCAGCCGCAGCGGCCCGAAGTCGTTCTGCCACAACGCGAACGCGCCGCCCGAGCGGACCGACGCGTCGGGCACCAGCAGCTGCGGCCCGCGCGAGTCGTTCTCCTGCGCCAGGCCAGAGACGCCGAGCGTGGCCTCGCCCAGGGCCGCGGGGGCGAGGTGCGCCAGCACGTCGGCGGTGAAGGTGTTCAGCCGCAGGTCGAACTGGATGCTTTCCCCTCCCTCCGCGGCGGGGATGGGGAGGATCTCCTCGTCGGCCAGCTCCTGCAGCACGTGGCGCTGGAACTGCGCGCGCGTCTCGATTCGCACGCCGGGGAGCGGGAACGCGCCGGAGAGCTGGACGCGATCGTCGGACAGCTTGCGCTCGGGCCCGCCCTCTTCCTCCTCGCCCTCCGCCGCGAGGATGGCGCCGCGGGGAGCCAGCCGGTCGTCGATCACGGCCGGCTCCTCGGCCTCGAGCAGCTTGAACTCGCCGCCGTAGCGCTGGTAGCGCAGCGCCAGCGTCCCCCACGGGCGGCTGAGGCCCAGCGCCGCCTCGCCGTTCACCGCACCGAAGCCGGTGTTGGGGATCTCGCCGCCGGGGGTGTGGATGTCCTGCCCCATCCGTCCGATCACCGTGGCGCGCCACCCCAGGCCGCGGCCCGCGCCCTCCGCGCGGGCGACCAGTCCCCCCTCCAGGTTGCCGCTGGCGAAGTACGTCTCCACGCCGCCGCGCATGTACAGCCGCCCGGACGCCTCCGGCAGCGGCTCGGGGATGACGTTCACCACGCCGCCAACCGCGTCGGAGCCGTAGAGGAGGCTCGCCGGCCCGCGGATCACCTCCACCCGCTCCGCCAGCCGCGCGTCGACCGACGGCGCGTCCTCGTCGCTCCACGAGTAGTCCTCCAGCCGCAGCCCGTCGGCCAGCGTGGCCACGCGCGAGCCGAAGAGGCCGCGGATCACCGGCTTCCCCACCTGCTCGCCGGTGGTCAGCGCGCGCACGCCGGGGAGCGTCGACAGCGTCCGCGCGAGCGACACCGAGTGCTCGCGGCGCAGGCGCTCCGGCCCGAGCGTCGACGTCGCCAGCGGCGAATTGGCGATGAGTTGCGGCGAGCGCGACGCGGTGACGGCCACGGGCTCCAGCTCGAACGAGCGCTCCTGCATCACCACCTCGCCGACGGCCTGGCTGGCGGTGACGCGGAGCGAGGTGGACGCGTACCCCGGCGCGGTGACCCGCAGCGTGTACCACCCCGCCGGCAGCCCGCCGATGGCGAAGTTGCCGTCGCGGTCCGCGCGGGTGGCGCGCTCCAGCTCCAGCACGGACACCTGCGCGCCCGCCAGCGGCTGCCCGCTGGGGCCGAGCACGCGCCCGCGCAGCGTGTCGTCCACGACGGCAATGGCGGCGGGGGATGATGCGCCCGCGTGCGCGTTCGCCGGCATCGCGGCACCCAGCGCGGCGGCAAGGAAGGGGATCGCTGTGATCATCGATGGAGATGGTGGTGATCGATGGAGATAGCGGTTGATGCGCGATTGGTGGGAGTTGAATTGAAGACTAGACTTAGCGCCGCGGGCGGGCAACCCGGGAGGACGGCGCCGGGCACCGGCCGGGGACAGGCGGTAAACCCGCGGCTGGAACATTGGAAAGCCTCGCAAACCGCGCGAGGCTTCAACTGCGTGAGGGGGACATGGCGGCACGAATGGCCGCCGCTTGCGCGGGTGCCAGCCGTGGAGCCTGCGCAGCAGGCTTCCCAATGTTCCAGCCGCGGCTTTAGCCGCCCGTCTCCCACACCCGCCCGGCGCCCTCGTTGCCGCGCACCGCCGCCGCATCTACCATGTAACGATCCCGTCACATCTCCGTATCGCCATCCCCATCTCCACCCGACCCGACATGCCCCGTGACACGCACCTGCTGGTCCGCTCGACGCTCCTGATCGCCGCGGGGATCGCGGTGCTGCTGCTGGTGCAGACGCTGGCCGACGTGGGCTCCATCCGCGGCACCCTGGCCACGGCGTTCTCGTTCAACCCGGACGAGGCGCGGCTGCTAATGACGGCGCTGAACCGCAGCTTCAACCAACTGATGGCCATCATCCTCACCGCCGTGGCCATCGCCGTCCCGCTGACCGCCAACACCTACTCGGTCAAGCTGCTGGAGACCTTCATCGACGACCGGGTGAACCGCGCGGTGCTGCTGGCGTTCGTCTTCGGCGTGTGCAACAACCTGTGGCTGCACCACGTGATCGGGCATGGCGTCGTCCCCCGCGTGCAGCTCGCGATCTCGCTGGCGATGGCGCTGCTCTACCCGTCGCTGCTGGTGCCGTACCTCTACTACGTCTTCCGCTTCCTGCAGCCCGACACACTGCTGCGCCGCCTCTCCGGCGAGCTGCTGGCCGGCGTCGAGGCCGCGGCGGCGACGCCATCGCGCGCTGCGGAGGTCGCGGAGAATGCGCCGGCGCTGGTGGAGCACGTGGGGAGCATCGGCATCCGCTCGGTGGACCGCATGGACCGCACGACCGCGGTGGAGACGGTGCACACGCTGCGGGCCATCGTCGAGCGCTACCGGACGGAGAAGCGCGGGCTGCCGCCGGCGTGGACCGAGGCGGGGCGGCACGCGTTCGGCGGGAGCGCGCACGACGCCGAGGTGTGGCTGGAGGCGCGGGTGTTCGCCGAGCTGCGGGCGCTGCTCTCCGCCGCCGTGCCGAAGATGCACGCCGCCGTGGCGGCCATCGCCGACGACGCGTGCGCCATGGGACTGGCGCCGGACGCCCGCGGCGACGAGGACGTGGACGAGCTGGTGGTGGAGTACTTCAACACCTTCATCCGCCTGGCCGTCAGCCGCAAGGACGTGCGCTCGCTCTTCATCCTCTTCCACCGTTACCGCGACTACGCGGCGGGGATCAACGCCGATCGGCCCGAGCGGGCGCTGGAGATCGCCTTCTACTTCCAGTACTACGCGCGCGCGGCCTGCGACGCCGGGATGCCGTTCGCGGTGGAGACGGTGGCGCACGACCTGGCCGTGCTGGTGCGCCGCGCGTGGGAATCGGGCGCGCCCAACCGCGGCAAGCTGCTGGAGCGGATGCTGGCGTTCGGGCGCGAGGCCACCCCGCGGCCGCTGGCGGGGGTGAAGAAGGCGGAGGCGATCCTGGCCGCGTTCTTCCTTCTGCGGGGGGATGGAGATCAGGCCGCGCGCATCGCCGAGGGCTTCCGCGGGCTGGAGCGCGGCTTCGTGGACCGGCTGCGCGACGACATCGTGCACGTGCGCCGCGAGCGCTACTGGGAGGTGACGGACCGCCGCGTGAACCTCGATTACGTCCCTGACGATCAGCGCGCCAAGGTGGAGGAGTTCTTCGCGATGGTGACGGAGGCGGAGAGGACCGTGGAGGCGGCGCCGGCGGAGGTGGGGGATTGATGGCCCGCGGTTCGACGGATATCCCCACATCGATGGGTCGCGATGCGGATATCCCGAGAATGCGAGTGAACTCGCGGCTACAACCACACGCAGTCCGCCTTCGCGGACTTTATCGGCAGCTAGGCTATTTCGGTTCGGCGTGGGTGAAGGCGGCGAGGACCTTCTCTTCCGACAGCGGACGCAGGACGTTGTTCGCGGCGAAGTCCTCGGCCTGCGGATAGGCCGTCGCGCGGATGCGTGCGGCCGCGGCGGCGAGGTCGTACGGCGTGCGGCGGAGATCGACGGTGTCGCCGAGGAGCAGCCAGTACGCGCCGGGCTCGCCGAACGGCATCCCGACGCTGCCGGCGTTCACCACGCGCGTGCGGCCGGCGGTGCGGTCGAACTGCATGTGCGTGTGACCGCAGGTGACCAATGGCGTCTCCACCCCCTCGAACAGCGGCGCGAGGCGCTCGTCCGGTGTCAGCCGGGTGAAGATCTCCGTGTCGCTGCGCGGCGTGGCGTGGCAGAAGAGCACCTCGCCGATCCCCCCGATCTCCATCTCCAGCGTCGGCGGCCAGCCGGCGAGCAGGTCCTCGCGCCCCGCCAGCTCCCGCGCGGACCAGCGGATCACGTCGCGGAACGGCTCGGGGACGTCGGCGGGCTCCATCCCCCGCATCACCTCCAGCACCGACCGGTCGCCGTTGCCGCGGATGAAGCGGGCCGGGAGATCGAGCTCCAGCAGCACGTCCATGCACTCGCGCGGCATCGGCCCCGGCACCACGTCGCCGCCGACGACGACGAGGTCGGCGCCCGCGCGTCGCACGTCGCCGAGCACCGCCTCCAGCGCAGGGAGATTGCCGTGGATGTCGTACAGCGCCGCGACGGGCATAAGCGTGCCTTTCGAGCTGGATCGATCGGCGGCGGGCATGGCCGGGCGAATGAATTCACGGCAACAACTGCACAAAGTCCGCGGCGCGGACTGCGGCCGCGGCATCCGAACTCGCACCTGATCTCCGCGCGAATCCAACCTACCGCCGCGCTTCCGGAGACGCAGCCCCATCGCCCCCGCATGTAGTTGAAGCCTCGCGCTGTTTGCGAGGCTTTCCAATGTTCTAGCCGCGGCTTCAGCCGCCCGTCACGATGGAGACAGGAGCCGTAAGGGCCTCCGCGGCGCACCGCGGAGGCCCTTCCTGCTCCCGCCCTCAGCCGCGCGTCAGTCACGCACGCAGCTGCACTTGCAGTTCGTCGGGTCGGGCGTGCAGTCGCAGCACGCGTGGAACCCCGGGATGCAGAGGATCTGGCAGGTGGAGCTGCTGCAGTCGGTGCTCCCGTCGCCGGGGCATCCCGGAGGCGTCCCGGCCCGCTTCGTAGCGCCGGCTTTGGCCGCACTCCCACCGCAGCTCGCCAGGACCTGCCGCATCGTGGCCGCGGAGAGCCCTTCCGCGCCGATGCGCACCTCGCCCTTCCGCAGCGCGAGCCCGCGTCCCGTCCAGCGCTCGCCGACCCGCGTGGCGCCCAGGAACGACGCCGAGGCCGGGGAGAGCGCCTCGCGTCCGGCCAGGGACAGCACCACCGCCGGACCGCCGTCCGCCGGCGCGACGAGGATGGTCCCCTGGTCGTAGAGGACGCGCGCGCCGGTGTAGCGATGCACGCCGTTCCCCGCGGGCGCGCCGTCGCGCTGCAGCACGAACACGCGGTCGGCGATCCCGTCCGCGGCCTCGCCGCGGGTCCCGCCGTCCACCGCCACCACCACGCTGGGGCTCGACACCGAGCGCTGCACCACCACGGTGCCCGTCCGGGCCTCCCGCAGCGGCATCGGTGCGTGTCCGCCGCCGGGCGGGCGAGCAGCCACGGCCGCACCGGCGCCGGCCCATCCGGCGAGACCCAGCGCGCCCACCAAAAGAATGGCGGATCTCCTCATGGCACCCTCCTGTGGGTTCGGGGAGAGGG
Source organism: Longimicrobium sp. (assembly GCA_036377595.1). NCBI lineage: Bacteria > Pseudomonadati > Gemmatimonadota > Longimicrobiia > Longimicrobiales > Longimicrobiaceae > Longimicrobium > Longimicrobium sp. Next base: position 60,023 of record DASUYB010000026.1, read on the forward strand.
AGGAAAAAAGCGGGTCTGGATGATGCAAGAACTACACCTTTCATGATGCACTAAGGCGCAATACGGACGGTTCTGCGGGATTGGAGAAATGGTGAGCCGGAGCCCCACCTGGTGGCGAAACTCCGGCTCGATCCGGTGGAAGGCTCGTCAGACGGGCGATGATTCGAGGAACCGCCGCTCGGCCGCGGCCTTCACCACGGGGAGCGAGAGGCGGCGGACGAGCCTGATCCCCGGCGAGAAGACCGACCAGTAGCGCCGGAACTTCGCCCGCGCCCTGGCGTCCGTCGTCCGCACGCGCACGCGCGTCCGGGCGATGGACGCCTCGGGGCCGATGGGCTCCGCCTCCAGCGTCCACACGATCTTCACCCACCCCGGCTCGTTGAAGCCGCGGAACGTCTCCGGCTCCAGCGCGTGGAAGGTCACGTCCGCCTCCCACGGCTTCGTCACCGCGCCGACCACGATCTCCCGCCCCGGCACCTCGGCCAGCACGCCCCACCCCATCGCCAGCGTGGACGTCAGCAGCCCGCGCGGCAGCTCGCTCGCGTCCGCCTCGGTGCCCAGGATCAGCGCGCGGGCCTTGAAGATGGCGTGCACGAGGGGGATGCTCTCCAGGTCCGTCTCCTTCAGGGCCTCGAGGGCGAATTCCGCGGGCGCGGCCACCCGGATCTCGTGCCGGTCGCCCACCTCGTATTCGGGGATGAAAGTGTCGATCAGGATCGACTCGCCTTTCCCCGCCCCGCCGTTGCGGCGATGGTGGCCGTAGCGCAGCCAGGTGGCCGCCGCGTAGCCGCCCCATCCCAGCGCGAACGCCCCCGCCGCGCCCGCCAGCAGCCGCGCGGGGCGATGCTTCCTCGCGTGCGCGGACGTGCCGTTCCGCCCGCCATTGCTCGTCATCAGCATGGAGACACCTCCTCGTCCAGAGTCGATGCGAACCGCCTCCGAACGATCCGTCCGCACGCCCGCCACGGGAGTGGGGGAAAGGTCGCGCACGTGAGCGCAGATCCACGTCGGGTGATTGGCGGACGCGGTGCACTGGGGGCATTCGGGGTTTCTACGCTGGCATCCTGCCCGCCCGGCTGGCCCCCTCCCCCGCTTCGCAGGGGCGGGGGAGAACTCAGCGTGGACGCGCCGCGGGTGCGGAGTGCGATGTCGCCGAGCGGCGCACCCACCCTCTCCCGGTACGGGAGAGGGCGAGCTCTAAGGCGCGGGGAGAGGGCGGACCGATGCCCGCCACCCGCTACCCAATCTCGATTCACGACCCTTGCGCCCGAAGCATCTTCGCATTTTATTCGGATTGATATACCGAATGGAAGCCGAAGTAGACGAACGAGGAAGTACCGGGGCGACGGGACGAAGGAGGCGCAGATGGACGCGGACATGCCGCTGGAGCAGAAGCTCGACATCCTGATGGAGCTGGCAGCCGACGACCACGACGGCGCGGGCGGTCGCGCGCGCGTGCTGCCGCCGCGGCTGCGGCACGCGAAGGAGGTGGGCGCGCTGCGGCCGCTGAACATCCGGCAGCTGCGCACGTCGGTGGGCAAGGTGGCGCTGATGCGCATCCTGATGACCAACGCCTGCTCCTTCAACTGCCACTACTGCCCCATGCGGCGCGACCGCAGCATGCCGCGCACGTTGCTGAAGCCCGAGGAGCTCGTCCGCGTCTTCCTCGAGGCGCACCGCCGCGGCTGGTGCAGCGGGCTGTTCCTGACCACGGGGATCCCCGGCCGCCCGGTGAAGGTGATGGACGACCTGATCACCGTGCTGGAGCTGCTGCGCGTGAAGCACCGCTTCGCCGGCTACGTGCACGTGAAGATGGTGCCCGGCGCCGAGCCCGCGCAGATCGAGCGGCTCACCGCGCTGGCCAGCCGCGTGTCGCTGAACCTCGAGGCGCCCTGCGGCCAGACGCTCACCCAGATCGCGCCGGAGAAGAGCTTCGACACGGCGATGACCTCGCTCGACCGCGCCCGCCGCCAGGTGCTGCGCGGCAAGGAGGAGACGGCGATGGGGCGCCCCGCCGACCCGCTCGCCCCCGGCGGCGCCAGTGGGATGACGATGCAGTTCGTGGTCGGCGCCACGCCCGACACGGACCGCACCATCGTGGGCAAGGTGACGGAGCTGTACGCGGGCGGCGGCATCCACCACGCGCACTTCAGCGCCTTCCGCCCCATCCGCGAGACGCCGATGGAGGACGCGCCCGCCGCGCCAGCGTTGCGCGAGGTGCGGCTGTACCAGACCGACTACCTGCTGCGGCAGTACGGCTTCAGGCACGACGAGGTGGTGTTCGACGGGCGCGGCAACCTGCCGCTGGCCAACGACCCCAAGACCACCTGGGCGCTCGCCCACCCCGAGCGCTTCCCGGTGGAGGTGCGCACCGCGCCGTACGAGGAGCTGGTGCGCGTCCCCGGCATCGGCCCCGGCGCCGCGAAGAAGATCGTGGCTGAGCGCGGGCAGGCGGTGCTGCGCACGCTGGCCGACCTGCGCGGGCTAGGGGTGGTCACCACGCGCGCGGCGGGATTCCTGACGCTGAACGGCCGCCGCTTCCAGGACGTGAAGTGGAGCGAGCAGCTGGGCTTCTGGGGCGCGGACGACGACACCGGCGCCCACCATTTCGTCTACGACGTCAGCCCGGGGACCTTCCGATGAGCGCCGACGCGCACCCCATCGCCGCGATCGGCGACGGCTGGGACGCGTCTCCGGCGCATCGTATGGCGACGGCCGCGAGGGAGGCGATGTTGCCGCGCATCCACCGCATGCGCCTCATCCCCCTCTGCGACGGCTACCCCACCGCGCGCGGCGGTGAAGCCTATGCCGCGCGCGAGTACCACCCGTACGGCCTGATGGTGTGGCACGGGTACGACTGATACGAAATCCGGGAATTTGGTTGATGTACCCAGGCCGATCCAACGCTGACGTCATCCTGAGGCCGGCCAGACCGTAACCAGCGTCTGCGCAAGAGCTTGCAGGCCGAAGGATCTATCATCGCATCAGCACGAGCTTCGATCGGACGCGCCAATGCTTCACCCGGACTTGGTATGAGTCCGTCGAAGACCTCAGCGGCAGCAAACAGCAACGCCGCCGGATCGCTCCCGCGGCGTTGATCCTTTCGATGCCCGTCGCGTGCCTGGATGCAGCGTCATGCACGCGATTCTGTAGTCCGCGAAGGCGGACTTCGTGTGGTTGTTGCCGCGAATTCATTCGCCCCGACCACCCTCGAATCCCGCCCCCGGACGCGCCTCACATGATCGGCGCGAGCTCTGTCTCCGTCAGCGCGCCGCGGCGGGGGAGGAACCATGCGAGCGAGGCGGCGCAGAACGCCACGCCGCCGGCGGCGGCGAAGACCGGGAGCGCGCCCGTCCAGCCGAGGACCGCGCAGGCGGCGCCGAGCACCAGCAGCCGCGCGGTCTCGATCGGCCCCGCCCACTTCGCGGACTCGAACACCCCGCCCACGCCCGCCAAGCTGATCGCCACGTAGAACCCCGCCGCGGCCACGTGCGCCCCCGGCATCCCCGCCGCGCGCTGCAGCAGCACGAAGCTCCCCGCCAGCGCGGCGGCGAACTGCACGAAGCCGTAGAGCGCCAGCCCCGCAGGGACGGCCGGGTCCCACGCCTCCGCCGTCTCCGCGGTCACCTCGGGCGGCGCCTGCGGTCCGCCCTCCGCGGCGGAGCGCCATCCCGGCGGGCCGAACACGTACATCAGCCGGTCGCGCCATCGGCCGGCGCGCCGCGCGTCGCGCACGATCTCCACGAAGCCGTGCACGTTGGCCCACAGCGGGTTCCAGCTCCGCAGCGGCGTCGTGATCCCGTACACCGGCTCCTCCTCCTCCGCCTGGAAGGTGCCGAACATCCGGTCCCACACGATCAGCACGCCGGCGTGGTTGCGGTCCAGGTACTTGGGGTTGCGCCCGTGGTGCACGCGGTGGTGCGACGGCGTGTTCATCACGAGCTCCGTCAGCCGTCCCATCCTCCCGACCGCGCGGGTGTGGATCCAGAACTGGTAGAGGAGGTTGAGCGCGTACGAGGTGACGTACATCACCGGCGGGATGCCGATCAGCGCCAGCGGCACGTAGAACACCCAGGTGAACAGCCCGTGGATCGAGCTCTGCCGGAGCGCCACGGCCAGGTTGTACTCCTCGCTGCTATGGTGCACCACGTGCCCCGCCCACAGCACGTTGATCTCGTGCGACAGCCGGTGGCTCCAGTAGTAGCAGAGGTCCACGAGGAGGAAGACGATCGTCCAGCTCGCCAGCTCGCGCGGCTGGATGGCAATCCACGGGAATCCGCCGCCGGTCCGCACGAACGCCGCGCCGTCCGCCCACGCGGGGAGGCCCGGAAGCCATTGCTGCACAGCGAGATGGCGATAGACCCAGACGTAGATCCCGATCGCGAACAGCTTGGAGAACACGCCCGAGACCTGGCTGAGGATGCCGCAGCTCAGGTCGGCGATGGAGTCGTTCAGCCGGAACAGCCGCCGCCGCGCGACCGCCGCGTACGCCAGCTCCGCGCCCATCAGGACGAAGAAGAAGGGGATGGAGAAGAGGATGATGCCCATGGGCCGGATTCGGGCGGGCGGGAGACGTGGGGATGCCACGCCAACGATATCCAACCCCTTGCGGCGCAACAAGCCCCGCGCGGTGATGCTCAGCCGGGGTTGAACGGAGACGGGTCCGCCGCGCCCCAGCGGAGGCCGGTGGCCCCGCGCGTCTCCACCACCTGCTCCACGGCGAAGGAGACGATCCGCTCGGCGCCGGGGAAGCGGACCGGGTCCGGCGCGTCCCACTCGATCTCCGCGCGTCCGGTCAGCTGCAGCGTCGCCCCGCGTGCGAAGTCGACGAACAGAAGCCCGCAGCGCGGGTCCACGGCCAGGTTGCCGAGCGTGTTGAACATCGTGTTGCCCGAGTAGTCCGGAAACCGCAGCTCCCGCGCGTCATCCACCCGCACGAAGCCCGGCGCGCCGCCGCGGTGCGACGCGTCCGCGCCGCCGCCGTCCGCGCGGCTGGCGATGAAGAAGGTGTCCGCCGCCGCGATCCATGCGCGCTGCAGGTCCGTCATCTCCGTCCCTCGCGCCGCGATCGCCGCGGCGGGATCGAGCGAACCGGCCACCACACGGGCCTGGATGTACTTCGGGCAGTTGCCGTACGCCTGCCGCACCGCGAGCCGCAGCCCGGCGCCGGCGCCCTCCACCCACCCGTTCACCCGCACCCGCCGCCGCGCCGCCAGGTCGATGGCCACCAGTCCGGCCTCGGCGCCGGCCGCAAGCACGTCCGCCAGCGGGTCGCCGGCGGGCGGGCGCGCGGAGATCTCGAGCACATGCGCGTTCGCGGCGCGCAGGAACCCGGGCGCGCCGGTCAGGAGCGACGCCCACACGGCGCCATTCCCGTCCGCGGCGGCGATCACCGCCAGGTGCTGGTCCTCGAGGAAATCCGCCGCGGCGGGCCACAGCTCGGGGTGGATGCCGCGCCCCACCCGCGCCGCCATCTCCTGCACGCCGGCGCGCGCCTGCACGGCCAGCTCGCCCGCATGGAACGGTGATGCCATCGTCTCCCTCCCCCCGTGTGCGAATCCCATCCCTCATCCAGTTGGAGGTTTCGCGGTTACGGCCGGAGACGTACCGGCTTGCGTTCCTGGCCTCGCCGCGCGCACGTTGTGCCTCACCATCCCACCAACGCCAACCCGCCGCTCCCCCGCACCGCCATGATCCGTGCACGCCGCGGCTTTATCGCCGCACTGGCCGTCCTCGCCGCCGCATCCGCATCGCCCCTGGACGCGCAGCTGAGCCCGCGGATGCTCGGCGGGCTGCGGTGGCGGATGATCGGGCCGTTCCGCGGCGGGCGAACAGTGGCGGCGGTGGGGGTACCGTCGCGGCCGGGAGTGTTCTACATCGGCGTCAACAACGGCGGCGTGTGGCGCACCACCGACTACGGCCGCGTCTGGACGCCGATCTTCGACGGACAGGCGACGGGCTCCATCGGCGCCATCGCCGTCTCGGAGTCGAACCCGGACGTGATCTACGTCGGCAGCGGCGAGGGGCTGCAGCGTCCCGACCTCTCCACCGGCGACGGCATCTTCAAATCGACGGACGGCGGGCGGACGTGGACGCACCTCGGCCTGGCCGACGCGCAGCAGGTGCCGCAGCTGATCGTCGATCCGCGCGACCCCGACCGCGTGTTCGCCGCCGTGCTCGGGCACCCGTACGGGCCCAACGCCGAGCGCGGCATCTTCCGCTCGACCGACGGCGGGCGGACGTGGCAGAAGGTGCTGTATCGCGACGAGAACACCGGCGGGATGGACCTAGCCTTCGACCCGCGCGACTCGCGGACGGTGTTCGCCGTGCTCTGGTCCGCGCGCCAGGCGCCGTGGGAGATCGGCGGCTCGTGGACGATCTCGCGCAACAACGGGCTCTACAAGTCGACGGACGGCGGCACCACGTGGCGGCAGATCACCAACGGGATCCCGTCGGCGGACGACGGGCTCGGGAGGATCGGGATCGAGGTGTCGCGCAGCGACCCGCGGCGGATGTACGCGGTGATCGGCGCACGGCGCGGCGGCGGCGTGTACCGCTCCGACGACGCGGGGGAGAGCTGGCGGCTGACGAACCCCGATCCGCGCCTGTGGGGCCGCGACGGCGACTTCAACGAGGTGCGCGCGGACACCAGGAACCCCGACGTGGTCTACGTCGCCAACATCGTCACCTGGAAGTCGACGGACGGCGGGCGGACGTTCGAGGCGCTGCGCGGCGCGCCCGGCGGCGACGACTACCACCGCATCTGGATCGACCCGAACAACCCGCGGGTGATCCTGAACGCGGCCGACCAGGGCGCCGTGATCTCCGTCAACGGCGGCGAGACCTGGAGCTCGTGGTACAACCAGCCCACCGCGCAGGTCTACCACCTCTCCACCGACAACGCCTTCCCGTACAACGTCTACGGCTCGCAGCAGGAGAGCGGCTCGGTCGTCATCTCCAGCCGCGGCAACGACGGCGAGATCACCTTCCGCGACTGGCACCCGGCCGGCGCGGAGGAGTACGGCTACGTCGTTCCCGATCCCCTGAACCCCGACCTCGTCTACGGCGGCAAGCTGAACCGCTGGGATCGCCGTACCGGCCAGGTGCAGGACGTGGCCCCGCGCGCCTTCCGCGAGAACGGCTACCGCGTCGTGCGCACCGAGCCGGTCGTCTTCCATCCCGCCGACCCGCGCACGCTCCTGTTCGCCAGCAGCGTGGTGTGGAAGACGACGGACGGCGGCGCGCACTGGACGCAGATCTCCCCCGACCTCACCCGCGACGCGTACGCCGTCCCCGCCAACCTGGGCGCGTTCACGGAGCTCGACCCGGAGAAGGGGCGACACCGCGGCGTCGTCTACGCGCTCGCGCCGTCGCCGCGGGACGCGGGGCGCATCTGGGCGGGGACGGACGACGGACAGATCCACGTGACCGCCGACGGCGGCGCGCACTGGCGCAACGTCACCCCGCCGCAGCTGGCGCCGTGGGCGAAGGTGTCGGTGCTCGAGGCGTCGCGCTTCGACACGGCGGTCGCCTACGCGGCCATCAACACCTTCCGCCTCGACGACCTGCGCCCCCACCTGCTGCGCACGCGCGACGGCGGGCGGACGTGGCAGGAGATCGTGACGGGGATCCCGAACGCGGGGATCACCAACGTCATCCGCGAGGACCCGGCGCGCCGCGGGCTGCTGTACGCGGGAACGGAGCGCGAGGTCTACGTCTCGTTCGACGACGGGGATCACTGGCAGTCGCTGCGGCTGAACATGCCCGCGACCTCCATCCGCGACCTGGTGATCCACGACCAGGATGTCGTCGTCGGCACCCACGGCCGGGGGTTCTGGATCCTGGACGACGTCTCGCCGCTGCGGCAAATGGATTCACGGACGGAGGGGACGGCGGCGATGCTGGTGCGTCCGCACGACGCCGTCCGCGCGCGCTGGAACACGTGGACCGACACGCCGCTCCCCGCCGACGAGCCGATGGGGCAGAACCCGCCCGACGGCGCGGTGATCGACTACTGGCTGGGCCGCACATCCTCGTCCCCCGTGACGCTGGAGATCGTGGACGCCGCGGGCCGGGTGGTGCGGAGGTTCGCCAGCACCGACTCGGTGACGCCGGTGCGGACGGAGGGGAACGTCCCCTGGTACTGGGTGCGCCCGCCGCAGCGCGTCTCCGCCGACGCGGGGATGCACCGCTTCGTGTGGGACCTGCACTACGCGCCGCCGGCGGTGCTGGAGCACGAGTATCCCATCTCCGCCACGCCGCACGACACGCCGCGGGAGCCGCGCGGGCCGTGGGCGCTCCCCGGCGCGTACACCGTGCGGCTGACGGTGGATGGGCGCGCGTACACGCAGCCGCTGGTGGTGCGCATGGACCCGCGCGTGCGCACGCCGATGCCCGGCCTCCGGCTGCAGTTCGAGACGGCGATGCGGCTGGTCGACGGTCTGCGGCGCGACGCGGAGGCGCTGGGGCAGCTCCGCGGCGTGCGCGCGCAGCTGACCGCGCTCAAGGGGAAGGGCTCGGCCGGGCTGCAGAGCGGCCTGGCCACCTTCGACCAGCGCGCCGCCGCGCTCGACGAGGGCGGCGACGGGCCGCGCGAGGCGAACGCGCCGATGAGCCTGGCCGCGCTGAACGGCGACCTGGCCACGCTCTACGCGCTCATCCAGAGCGCCGACGCCGCGCCGACGAGCCAGGCGCTGGAGGCCGTCGACCAGCGGCTGCGGGCGCTCGACGCGGCGCTGGCCGCGTGGCGCACGCTGCGCGAGCAGAACCTGGAGGAGCTGAACCGGCAGATCCGCGCCGCGGGACTCTCCCCCATCGCCGTGCGCGCCCTCGCCGAGCCGGACGACCCGGACCACGCCGCGCCCGAGGAGGAGGACGAGCCCTGAATCAATATCCCAAAAGAATTTGGCTCACGCAGAGGGCGCAGAGGACGCAGAGAAAAGCCGTATGATGCGGTGAGTTCTCTGCGTCCTCTGCGCCCTCTGCGTGAGCTAAAAAGATCGGCGGGCGTCGGAGATGTCTCCGCCGCCCGCCGTTGCCCTCACCTCGCCGTGCTCAGCAGGCGCAGGTCTCCCAGGTGCACCCGTCGCACGTATTGTACGCCGTGCAGAAGCGCGTGACCGACGCCAACTCGCCCACCGGCTGCCCGCCCAGGGCGAGGCTTTCCACGGTGAGGGTCTCGAGGTCGAGCCTCATTTTCTTCATCGTTCCCCCAGGATGTAGTCCGTGCTCAGCAGATGCAGGAGTCGGCGTTGCAGTTGGTGCAGGTGTCGTACAGCGTGCACCAGCGCGAGATCGACGCCATGTCACGCGCCGGCTGCGCGCCGGTGGCGAAGGTCTCCACGGCGATGGTCTCGAGGTCGAGCGTGTGCTTCTTCATCGTTCCTCCTGGCGAGTGGATGGTTCAGAGGCAGACCACGGGCGGGCACGAGTAGGTCGGGCAGCCGTCGCAGGTGTTCAGGCAGTCGCTGCGCCGCGGATCGGTGATCTGCCAGCCGCGCACGGTGCCGCCTTCCTGCTCCACCCGGTCGGTGTCGAACGTCTCCACCGCGAGCTTCTCCACGTTCAGCCGGATCTTCTTCATCGTGCCCCCCGTGGCTGGGAGTGAGCGGCGTTCCGTCACAGCGTGGCAGGTCGCGAGAGACGAATCGCCAAGGCGCATAAGGGATGCGTATGTAGGATAACTTCAATACTTCAGATGTTCAATGGAGATGATTTGTCTCCAACTGTGAAGAGGGAGCGGGCGCCGGATCCGCTCCGGGCGCCCGCTCCTGTCTTTCTCCATCAAGATCGCGTCAGTAGACGCGCGCTTCCCAGTAGTTCTCGACGGCGTCGGGCAGGCTCGCCAGGAAGTTGTAGCCCGTGTACCCCTCCAGCGCGTCGACGGTGGTCTTGTAGTTCGTCCACGGCGCGGAGATGATGCCCGTGGTGTTGGGCATGTCCACGGCGATCACCTGGATGCTGCTGGTGGAGGTGGCGTTGGCCAGGCCCTGACCGTACGGCATCACCACCACGATCTTCCAGGTGTAGGTGGGGATCTGCACCTTCCCCGCCCCGTTCAGCGTGCCCTTGCTGCCGCTGGGGCCGGAGATCACGTACAGCTCCTTGTTCTGGTTCTGCGCCAGGTCCTGCAGGAAGTACTCGAAGTCCAGCCACGGCCCGGCGTTCAGGTCGTGCGTCTGCGGCACGATGTTGGTCATCAGGAAGGTCGACTTGTTGTCGGTGACGTCCCAGGTGCGCTCCTCGCTGCGCACCTGGTGGCCGCGGTCGTAGCCGCTGTTGGTGTAGTCGCTGGTGACCACGTGGTAGCACGACGTGGGGAGCGAGGCGTCGCTGCTGAAGCTGGTGGAGCGCGGCGCGTCGCCGTAGTGCGTCTTGTTCAGGTTCCAGCTCACCCAGTTCGGCCGCCCCTTGGCGCAGTTGTAGGAGACGTAGTACTGGCGCTTGGAGAGGTACAGGTCGTCGGCCGAGTTGGAGTCGGTGGGCCTGCCGAACTCGATGTGGCTGCGGTAGATGGCGCTGGGGTAGGTGACCGCCCGCGGCGCCTGCGGGGTGACGGGTGCGGTGGGTGATGCGGGACGGTCGGCCGAGCAGGCTGCGAGCACGGCGGTGGCGAGCGCGGCCGCAAGGGAGCGGACGCGCGCGGGGGCGAGGCGCAGGGACATGACGTCTCCGGTCGCGATGTGTAGGGGATTGTCACGCAGGACGCGACGAAACTAATGTCGTCCCCCTCCGAAGGCGAGCATTTCGTGTAACACCCCAGCTTCAGGCGTGAACCGTGTCGCCCACGCGATTCTGATCGTCGCCAGACGCACGCGCGCGCCCGGCCGGTGGATGTCGGCGGGCGCGCGTTTTCATCCTTCTCATGATCCGATGGAGATCGTCGACGCTTACGCGACCTCGGCCAGCGGCGGCTCCGCGGGCGCGGCTTCCTTCGCGGGGATGAGGGACATCGCGCGCTCGGCCAGGGCGCAGATGGTGAGCGACGGGTTCACGCCGGGGTTGGCGGAGACGGCGGACCCGTCGACCACGTACAGGCCGGGATAGCCCCACACCTGGTGCCGCGCGTCGATCACCCCCTCGGCCGGCGAGGCGCCCATGGTGCAGCCGCCCAGGATGTGCGCGGTGGTGGGGATGCCGAAGAGCGTCTCCGTCGCCAGGCTCGCCGCGTAGCCCTTCGTCTTCGCCGCGATGCGCTCCGCCAGCTCCGTCGCCTCGGGGATGGCGGCGGTGGGCGCGGCGCCGTGGGTGAGCACCGACCGCATCGCCCCGAACAGCCGTCCGGGGCGCAGCGACAGGTGGCTGTCGATGCTGCGCATGTACAGCAGGATCATGGTGTGCCGCGCGAAGTCCGGCACCAGGAACGCCTTCAGCGACCGCCATGGGTGCCGCAGCGTGTGGCGCAGCGCGTTCCACATCCGCTCGAACGCCGTCGCGCCGGGACCGTGCGGCGCCATCAGCACGCGGAAGAAGCCGGCGCCGTCGGGATAGCGCACCGGCTCCAGCGTGGAGTGCTCGTCGGTGCGCAGGATGGAGGTGATGGCGATCCCCTCCGACATCTTCACGTCGCGCCGCTCGCTCACGATCCCCATCAGCACCTCGGAGTTCGTGCGCACGAAGCTCCCCAGGCGGTCGGAGACGAGCGGGAGCCCCCCGGCGCTCGCCTTGAGCCGCATCAGCAGCGGCACCGTCCCCAGCACGCCGCCGGCGAGGACCACGTTCCTGGCGTGGAAGACGCGCTTCTTTCGGGGCCGCCACCACCGCGCCGGCCCCTCCAGCGCTGTCACCTCGTAGTAGCCGCCGTCGGCTGGACGGATCCACACCACCTCGTGCTCCGATTTGATGCGCAGCCCGCGCTTCTCCGCGAGCCAGAGGTAGTTGCGATCGAGCGTGTTCTTCGCGTTGTGCCGGCACCCCAGCATGCACCCACCGCACTGGTTGCACCCCGTGCGCTCCGGCCCCTCGCCGCCGAAATAGGGGTCGGCGACGGTGACGCCCGGCGCGCCGAAGTACACGCCCACGTCGGTGGGATGGAAGTGCACCTCCAGCCCCAGGTCGCGCGCGAGCTCGGCCATCACCTCGTCGGGATAGGTCCTGCCGGGGAACGGCGTGGCGCCCAGCATCCGCCGCGCCTCGGCGTAGCAGGGGGCGAGCTCGCGCCGCCAGTCGGCCAGGTGGCGCCAGGTGGGGGATTCGAAGAAGCCGTCGCCGGGGACGGGGAGGGTGTTGGCGTAGACCAGCGAGCCGCCGCCCACCCCCACGCCCGAGAGCGCGGTGATGTGGCGCAGGAACTTCATCTGGAACGGGCCGCGGAAGCCCAGGCGCGGCATCCACAGCCAGCGCGGCAGGTTCCAGTTGGTGCGCGGGAAGTCGTCGGGGCCGAAGCGGCGGCCCTTCTCCAGCATCAGCACGCGGTAGCCCTTCTCCGCCAGGCGCAGCGCGCTGACGCTTCCGCCGAAGCCCGAGCCGACGATCAGCCAGTCCCAGCTCTCCATGACCGCTCCGCGTGCTGGAAGGGCGAAGAACGAAAGTTCTCGCCAGAAGTCTCGCGCCGATGCAGATTTGGGTGTCGGCAGGCGCACGCCCCGCCGTGGGGATTCCACGGACACCTCCAACCACGCACCTGCCGATCTCCGGTGATCCTACGGAGCTTACGGATGAGCGAGGCTCAGACAACACCGGGCCGCGCCGGCACGGGTCTCCTCTTCTCGCCCGTGCTCACGGCCAGCCTGGAGCACCGCCGCTCGCTGACGACCGCGCTGGTCCGCGTCCTCGAGTGCCGGCGCCTGGGCGCGGCGGAAACGGCCGCGCTGCTGGGCATCGGCGAGCCGCGCGTCCGCGTCCTCATGCGCGGCGACGCGGACGCGTTCAGCATCGAGGAGCTGGTGCGTCTCCTGGCCGCGGTGGGCATCGACGTGTGATCCGATCTCCGGGCTTGTCGGCGGCCGCGCCGGCGCCCATACTGGCGTGCAGCGCCGCCTTCATCGAACCGTATTTCCGCCTCCCGGCGTCCGCGCTCCGAGGCTCCCACCGAGCGAAACGATCGAGGTATCCCATGCCGACCCTGTCCGTGGCCACCGTCCTGCGCGAGCTCTACTCGGCGCCCCTCGAGGCCGCCGTGGCCGCCGAATCGGAGTACCGGCGCATCTGGGCCACCTGGCTGCGCGAGCAGCTGGCGCTGGTCACCGACGCCGCGGGGGACCTGCGGCCGGGTGTGGACCTGGCCGCGCTGCTGCAGACCGCGCCGGTGGTGCGGGTGGACGGGAGGGTCGACGTGGCCATCACCATGCGCATCGCCGCCGTCCGCGAGTCGCAGGGCGGCGTGAGCGGCGGGCTGCAGCTGGGCCCCATCCACGCCAGCGGCTCGTTCGGGTTCATGAACCGCACGACGGAAGAGAGCGTGCTGCAGGCCAGCACGGTGGTGGTGATCAGCAACACCGACCAGAGCCTGGTGGACTACCTGGCCAAGCACAACGTCCCGGTGCCCGACGCGGACGGGGTGAAGAACGCGATCGCGTTCCTCGACAAGGCGCAGGCCCCCGCCGGCGGCGGAGGCGGGAACGACAACCCGGCGGACGGCGGGAACGGAGGGGGCGGGAATGCCTGACACGCCGATCGACCCCACGCTCGACGACGTGCTCGTGGCGCTGCAGAAGTCCTTCAGCCGGGTGAGCGCGCGCTCCGCCGACCTCCCCGCGGATGCGGCGCGCGCCCTTGTCGTGGGGAAGGTGAACTTCGACATCGGGCTGAAGACGAACATCATCGCCGACCGCCTGGTGGTGAACGCCGGCGGGGCCATCGAGCTGAAGCTGAGCGGCACCATCCAGCAGGACATCCGCGAGGTCGCCTCGCCGCCGGCCGGCGAGACCACGCCGATGCCGGACGTCCCGCCCGCCCCGCCACCGGCCGACCAGCCCGACGCGCCGATCCCGGCGGACGCGTCGCCCGCGCCCGACGGTCCGGGCGCCGCCAGCGACGAAGCGATGGGCGGACCCCTGCCCGTCGCCTGAGCACGACGAAAGGCGAACCGATCGATGCCCGCACCCCCGACCGTGGTCGAGAGCCCGCCGATCTCCGACGTGTTCCAGCAGCTGGCGACCGACCTCCAGAAGGTGGTTACGGCCACCAACGCGCCCGTGGACCTCAAGCTGACCTTCACCGCGGTGACGATCAGCTCGAGGGGCGTTCCCCTCTTCTCGCGCAAGAAGGAGGAGACGAGCATGGAGATCACCCTCGCCACGCGGATCACCCCCTGACGCGAGGCCGGCCGGCCCGAACGACGGAGGCGCGGAGATGTTCTTCATCTCCGCGCCTCCGTCTTTTCCTGCCCCTCTGGAGCCTGCTACTCGAACTCCCGCATCAGCTCCGTCAGCGCGGCACTTCCAGGGCACAGCTGCTCGTAGGGGAGATCGTAGAGCGGCGCGGCCACAGTCTGGTTGAGCGCGTGCATGTCGTCGGCGTCGTCCTCCAGGTACAGCAGGCCGGTGACGACCTCGCCCTGCTCCTGGTGCCGCTTCACGTGGGCGTACGCGGCGTCGCGGTCGGTGGGATCGTAGTCCTCCGCCAGCTTGCGGAAGCGCACCAGGCTGCCGTCGTGCATCGGCACCGTCATCGCCCCGCCGGGGTCGTACGACGCCTGGATCTCGCGGCGCAAGGGGATGAAGTCCACCGGCGCCAGCTCGCGGTGCCGCTCGCGGGTGCTCGCGTAGCTCTTCGTCGACCCCTCGTGGTCGTTGAAGGTGACGCAGGGCGAGATCACGTCGATGAACGCGAACCCCTGGTGCCTGAGTCCCGCCTTGAGGATGGGGACCAGCTGCGTCTTGTCGCCGCTGAACGAGCGCGCGACGAAGGTGGCGCCCAGCGTCAGCGCCAGCAGCACGGGGTCGATCGGCTTCTGCCGGTTGGCCTCGCCCTTCTTCGCCTTCGACCCCACGTCGGCGGAGGCGGAGAACTGGCCCTTGGTGAGGCCGTAGACGCCGTTGTTCTCCAGCACGTAGAGCATCCGCACGTTGCGGCGGATGGCGTGGCAGAGCTGGCCCAGGCCGATGGAGAGCGAATCCCCGTCCCCCGACACGCCGACGATGGCCAGCTCGCGGTTCGCCGCGGAGACGCCCGTCGCCACGGCGGGCATCCGCCCGTGGACGGAGTTGAAGCCGTGCGCCTCCTTCAGGAAGTACGCGGTGGTCTTCGACGAGCAGCCGATGCCGGAGAGCTTGGCCACGCGGTGCGGCTCCACGTCCAGCTCGTGGCAGGTCTGCACCAGCGCGGCGGTGACGCTGTCGTGGCCGCATCCCGCGCAGAGGGTGCTCATCGCCCCCTCGTAGTCGCGGCGGGTGAGGCCGAGCGCGTTGGGCTCCAGCGCCGGGTGGCGGACCGGCGGCTTGGCGATGGAGGTCATGCCGCCACCTCCGCGAGCTGGGCCATCACCCCCTCCACCACGGCGCGGGCCGAGAGCGGCACCCCGCCGTAGTCACGGAGCGACAGCAGCCGGTCGCCCGCGATCCCCGTCTCCAGCTGCAGGAGCGAGCGCAGCTGCCCGTCGCGGTTCTGCTCGACCACGAAGACGCGGTCGTGCGCGCGCAGGAAGTCTTCCACCGGCGCGTCGAAGGGGAAGGCGCGGATGCGCATGTAGTCGAGCGCGATCCCCTCCCCCGCCAGCCGCTCCACCGCCTCCAGCACCGCGCCGTGGCAGCCGCCGAGCGCGATGATCCCCATCTCCGCCCCCTCGCGTTCCCTGATCTCCGGCGCGGGGACGGCCTTCGCCGCCGTCGCCAGCTTCAGCGCCAGGCGGTCGACCACCTCGCGGTACGCGTCCGCATCCTCGGTGTACGCGGCGTGCTTGTCGTGCCCGGAGCCGCGGGTGAAGTACGCGCCCCTGGGATGCACGCCGGGGAGCGACCGCGCGGCGACGCCGTCCCCATCCACGTCGAGGTAGCGGCTGAAGCGCTGCATCGCCGCCAGTTGCTCGGCGGTGACGACCTCGCCGCGGTCGGGGCGATACGCGTCGTCCCAGGTGAGCGCGGGGATCATCCAGTCGTTCATCCCGATGTCGAGGTCGGAGACGACGAACACCGGCGTCTGGAAGCGCTCCGCCAGGTCAAACGCCTCCACCGCGAAGCGGAAGCACTCGCCGGGATCGCTGGGGAAGAGCGCGACGTGCTTCGTATCTCCGTGACTCGCGTAGGCGACGGAAAGGAGGTCGCCCTGCTGCGTGCGCGTGGGCATCCCCGTGGACGGGCCGGTGCGCTGCACGTCGAAGAAGACGGCGGGGATCTCGGTGTAGTAGGCCAGGCCGATGAACTCGCCCATCAGCGAGATCCCCGGCCCCGCCGTGGGCGTGAACGCGCGCGCGCCCGCCCACCCCGCGCCGATCACGACGCCCGCCGCGGCCAGCTCGTCCTCCGCCTGCACGATGCAGTAGCGCCGTTCCCCCGTCTCCGCGTCGACGCGATAGCGCGCGCAGAAGCGCCCGAACGCGTCCATCAGCGAGGTGGCGGGGGTGATGGGATACCAGGCGCCCACCGTCGCCCCCGCGTAGAGGCAGCCGAGCGCGGCGGCGGTGTTGCCGTCCAGCAGCACGTGGCCCCGGGTCGCGTCCATCCGCTCCAGCCGGATGGGGAGCGGGCAGGCGAAGTGCTCGCGCGCGTAGTCGTAGCCCAGGTGCAGCGCGCGGAAGTTGGAGTCGATCAGCTTCGGCTTCTTGGCGAACTCGGCGCGGATCGACTCCTTCACCACCTCCAGGTCGATGTCGAGCAGCGCGGCCAGCGCGCCGGCGTAGGCGATGTTCTTCATCAGCGTGCGCTCGCGGCCGCCGCTGAATGCCTCCACGCACATCCGGCCCAGCGGGATGCCGATGAAGGTGACGTCGTCGCGCAGGAGCGCCGCGTCGAGGGGCCACGACGAGTCGTGCAGGAGCCATCCCCCGCTGCGCACCTCGGCGATGTCGCGCTCGTGCGTGGCCGGGTTCATCGCCACGATCAGGTCGAAGTCGGGGGTGCGCGCGGTCCAGCCGTCGCGGCTCACCCGGATCTCGTACCAGGTCGGCAGCCCCTGGATGTTGCTGGGGAAGACGTTCTTGCCGCAGACCGGGATCCCCATGCGGAAGATGGACTGCAGCAGGAGCGAGTTCGCGCTGGCCGACCCGGTGCCGTTCACCGTCCCCACCTTGAAGGCGAAGTCGTTCACCCGGCCGCCGTCGTCGTGGCGGCCGTTCGACGAGGGGGACTCGGGGAAGAGGCGCGCTACGCGTGCGCCGCGCATGCGGACCTCCCGGCGTAGGGGATCATGAGCTCGAAGGTGCGCATGTCCCACGCGGCGGTGGGGCAGCGCTCGGCGCACAGGCCGCAGTGCAGGCAGATGTCCTCGTCCTTCACCATCACCCGCGCGGTCTGCGGCAGCGCGTCGGAGACGTAGATCTCCTGCGCGGGATTGACCGCCGGCGCGGAGAGCCGCGTCCGCAGCTCGTCCTCGCTCTCCCCGTCGTACGTGATGGTGAGGCAGCTGACCGGGCAGACGTCGATGCAGGCGTCGCACTCGATGCAGAGCGGCGCGGTGAAGTGCGTCTGCACGTCGCAGTTCAGGCAGCGCTCCACCTCGCGCTGCGCCTGCTCGAGGGTGAAGCCCAGCTCCACCTCGGTGTCGAGGCGGTGGAAGCGGGTGTCGAGCCCCACGTGCACCATCTTCGTGCGCTGCTCGATGCTGTAATCGTTGCTGTAGCTCCAGGCGTGCATCCCCAGCTTGGCCGAGACCAGGTTCATCCCCTGCGCCGGGCGCTCGGTGAGGGGGACGCCCTCGCAGCGGTTGTGGATGGAGATGGCCGCCTGATGCCCGTGCTCCACCGCCCAGATGATGTTCTCGGGCCCCCACGCCGCGTCGCCGCCGAAGAACACGCCCTCGCGCGTGGACTGGAAGGTGACGCGGTCGACCACGGGCATGTCCCACTCGTTGAACTCGAGCCCGATGTCGCGCTCGATCCAGGGGAAGGCGTTCTCCTGCCCGATCGCCAGGATCACCGCGTCGCAGGGGATGACGACCGAGTCGATCGTCTCGCTCTTCTGCCGTCCCCCCTCCTCGTACCAGCGGACGCGCTCGAACTCCATCCCCACCAGCACGCCGTTCTCCACGACGAAGCGCTTCGGCGCGTGGTTCTCCACGATCTCCACGCCCTCTTCTTCCGCATCTTCCAGTTCCCAGGGAGATGCCTTGAAGTGCGCGCGGCCACGGCGGGCCATCACCTTCACGTCCGTGGCGCCGAGACGCTTCGACGAGCGGCAGCAGTCCATCGCCGTGTTGCCCACGCCGATGATCAGCACGCGCTCCTGGATGGAGGTCACGTGGCCGAAGTGCACCGACTCCAGCCATTCGATGCCGATGTGCACGCGGTCCGGCACGTCCCACCGCCCGGGGAGATCCAGCTCCTTCCCCTTCGGCGCGCCGCTGCCGACGAACACCGCGTCCCATCCCTCCTCCAGCAATGCGCGCAGGCTGTCGACCGGCGACGAGTAGCGGACCTCGATCCCGCCGATCCCCGTGATCATCTCGATCTCCTCGTCGAGCACGGCGTGGGGGAGGCGGAAGGCGGGGATGTTGGTGCGCATCAGGCCCCCCGGCCGGTCGAGCTTCTCGAAGATCACGCACTCGTAGCCCAGCGGCGCCAGGTCGTTGCACACCGTCAGCGACGCCGGCCCCGCCCCCACCAGCGCGATGCGGCGGCCGTTGGAGACCGGCGGAGCCTTGGGGAGATACGCGGAGACGTCGTCGCGATTGTCGGCGGCGACGCGCTTCAGGCGGCAGATGGCGACGGGCTTGCCGTCCACGCGGGTGCGGCGGCAGGCGGGCTCGCACGGCCGGTCGCAGGTTCGGCCCAGGATGCCGGGGAAGACGTTGGACTCGCGGTTCAGCAGGTACGCCTCGGTGTGGCGCCCCTGCGCGATCAGCCGGATGTACTCGGGAACGTTGGTATGCGCGGGGCACGCATACTGGCAGTCCACGACCTTGTGGTAGTACTTCGGGTTGGTGACGTCGGTCGGGAGCATTCGGCACCCAGCGCTGGAGGAGCGTGACGTCCGGCTGTGGGCCGCTCGCGGGCGCGCGAATGGCCGTGGATCGGCCGCGGGAGGTGCGCGAGGAGCGGATTCCCTAGGTTAGCGGCAAACGTTCACCGGTTCAAGCTTCTGTCAGCTTTCTTGTGGAGAGGTTGTCTTAGAGCCATACTTGATGCCATACTTAGCGCAACAGAAATTTGTCACCCGAGGGTTGAGGGGGACGCATGAGCCTGGAAGCCGCGCATTTGTCTCGCCGGAAGCGCAGACGCAGCTCGACAGCGGATCCGCTGAAGAAAGTCACCTACCAGATGCGCGCCTCCACGCTGGATGCCATCCGGCAGGCAGTGGAGCGCGGCGGCTACGCGAGCCAGAACGAGTTCGTCGAAGAAGCGGTCGTTGCCCAACTCCGGGAACTGCGGCGGGCGAAAGTCTACGCGGCCTACCAGGAGGCGGCGCGCGACCCCGAGTTCATGGCCGAGCAACGGGAAACGACGGCAGCGTTCGACGTGGCGCTGCTGGATGGGCTGGAGGACGCTGCAGGGGGGCGGTGATGGCTTACCGCGGCCCGGTCCATCGCTGGGACCTCTACTGGGCGGACCTGGATCCAGCCGTGGAAAGCGAGCAGGGAGGCAACCGCAGGCCCGTGCTCGTGGTCTCCAACGACGGATTCAACTCCGCGTTCGATGTGGTGACGATCGTCTCGCTGACGAAGCTGGAGGGCAAGCGGCGGAGGGTGTATCCGTTCGAGGTTCTGCTGCCACCAGAGATCGTGGGGACCGGGTTCGGGAGCATCGTCATGCCGCAGCAGATCCGCACCATCTCCAGGCTGCGGTTGATGGAACGAATCGGCGTTCTGGAAGATGAGGCCAAGCGCGAGGAGATCGAGAACCGCCTCCTGGAGCACCTCGACATCGAATTCGAGGCGGAACTCCCGGAGTAGACCGAACCAGCATGGAAGATACAGCGGCGTCAGCGGATTTCCCTGGCGCCGCTTCCGTTTCCATTGGTGGGAGAGATCAGCACCCCTCCTTCCCGCGCACCTCCACGTCGCCCACGACGATGTCCGCCCAGATCACGTCCGTGGCGGAGACGCGCACGACCTTGTCGGCGTCGTCCAGCAGCTGCCAGTAGATGCAGTAGCGTCCAGCCTTAGCCGGGGCGTGGAACGGCGCGCGGAAGGTGAAGGTGCCCGACGGCCGCACGTCGCGGTCGATGGGGACGTCGGGGAAGGGCGGGTGCGCGAACTCCGGGTTCGAGCGGACGAAGCGCAGCCGCAGGCTTCCCGCCCCCCAGGTGCACTCGCCCCGGTTGTGGAGCGTCCACTCCTTCGGCACGAGCGCGCCGGGTCGGACGACAGTACCGTCCGCCACGCGCTCCGAGCGCAGGAACGAGGCGACCGCCTTCCCCAACGCGCATTCCGGCGCGCTCGCCCGCAGCTCCCCGGTGAAGACCTCGATGTGCACGTCGACCGCGGCTGCGTCGGAGACGGGCACCACACTCCCCGCGCCGTCGGCGAAGCGCCACGACTCGCGGTACGAGCCCGGCCGCTCGGGGGCGCGCATGGGGATGGAGAAGGTGTAGGCGTCGCTCGGCTGCACCCGCTCCTCGACCCGCACGGCGTCCGCCCCGGGCGCGCTGAGGCGGGGGCCGGACGCGGAGTCGAAGCGGAGCGAAAGCGAACCGTCCCACACGCACTCGCCGCGGTTGACCAGCGTCCACGAGTTGGCGAAGGGCTGCCCCGGGTGCATCGGGTTCTCGCGCCCGGGGTGGCTCTGCGCCAGGATCTCGGCGCGCGCCTCATTCGGGCCACAGGGGGGCAGCTCGGGAAGGCGCCGGAAGGTGATCTGCAGCGCCTTGCCGTCCTCCAGGCGGACAGGCCGTCCCGCGCGGTCGAGCAGCTGCCAGTCCTCCGCGTAGTTCCCGATGCGGGCGGGGCCCCGCATGGGGATGGGGAGGACGAGGACGCTGTCCGGCGGCACGGCACGGCGCACGCGGCGGACGCGCTCGACGACGGAATCGGCGGTGAGCGGCGCGGGACCGGAGTGGCGGACGCGCACCAGCCGCGCACCGCGCCGCCAGGTGCACTCTCCGACGTTCTTCAGGAACCAGGTCGGTGTCAGGCGCTCGCCCTCGCGCACGGCGGTTTTCGCCTCGGCGGGGTAGATCTGGCGGACGAGATGCGCGCGCGCCCGACCGGCGGCGCACTTCGGCGGCCCGCCCGCGAGGAGCGGCCGCAGGAGCAGCGCGGCGAGAACCAGCGACAGGACGGCCAGGATCGCCACCCTTCCCCGCTCCTTCCGCACCCCGCCTTGCCGCGCGCGCTCCAGCCATCGCCCCGCGTCCCAGCCGGCCACGCGCTCCGCACCGGCGGCGGCGAGCGCGCGCAGCGTGGCGCGGTCACCCCGCTCCTCCGCGCGGCTGCAGGCGTCCTCCAGCAGCTCCACCAGCCGGCGGCGGTACGCCTCGCGCCGCTCGATCACCCACTCGACGAACGCCTCGGCGCCCTCGCCCACCTGAAACTCGAACCCGTCCAGGAAGGGCGCGCGGTACGCCGCCAGCACGGCCTGCACCGCCGCTGCGTTGTCCGCCGTGGCGCAGAGTGCGTCCAGGTCGCACGGGATGTCGGCGGCCAGGGCGACGGGGTCCGCGCCGGCGGGGAGCGCGCCGGGAGGCAGCACGCGCCGCAGCGCGGAGACGGCGTTGTTGACGGAATGGTTGCGGCCGATGCTCGTCTTCCCCCACAGCAGCCCGCCGATGGCGCCGCGTGCCTGGGGGAGGCCGGTGGCGCGGAGGAAGACCAGGAGCGCGAGCTCCTTGGCATTGAGATGGATTTCCGCTCCGCCGGCCGTCAGCCGGGGATGTCCGAACGTCTGGAGGAAGTGCGCCATGAGGGCGGATGGGGCGATTACGACGGGATTTCGGACGGCTTTGGAGATCCTTTAGAGGCTCACCTGTTCCCCAAATGGCAACCGCGCAGCATCGTGTCTCTCGCCAGCAGGGTACGGCACCCGGGGAAAGTGGCAGGCCAGCCCGCTAATCTACCCGGCGCCTTTCGGGCCGGGAAGAGAGCGCAACCGATCCCCCCGTACCGGCCGGCAACGCACCACCGGATCTCCCTCCACAGCCCCGCAGCACGCACCCTTCTTCTACCGCACCGTTCTCCAGCATCCAGACCAGGACGCAACCGTTCTCGACACTCGGGTCCCGGTACGTCGGCGTAAATGTGAAGTGTTTCACCGCCACGGTTGCGAAAAGGGCGGCGTCAGCGGAAAAGCCTCGCTGGCGCCGCGCCTGTTTGGTGGGTCACGATGCTCTCGTGTGACGCGGGGGATGAATGTGCGTAAAGTGGACGAGATTCGGAGCGCTGAACCGCTTGTGACCGGCCACCGCGCGGCATAAATTCCCGGTGTACCCAAACTGAAAGTTCCCACTGTTCCCACTGGGGCGCGCCGTGACGCGCCCATCGGTGGAGATGCTCCGCGATGCGGTGCGGCGCGCGTCCGAGGCGCGGTCGCAGCGTTCCGTCGCGGCCGAGATCGGCATTTCCTACCGCACGGTGGGAAAGTTCCTGGCCGGCTCGGCGCCGTACGCCAGGACCTTGAAGAAGCTGCAGGAGTGGTTCGTCTCCACCATCGTCCCGCAGGACGGCGTGTCTCCGGAGGCGGCGACCGCAGCCGTGTTCATCATGCTCGACAACATCCCGCCGTCGTTCCGCGCCGAGGCCGTGCACAAGCTCGTGCAGGCGCTCGGTGACATCCACCGCGAGGTCGGCGTGAAGCTCCCCGGCTGGATCAGCGACCTCGACGCCGCGCGCTCCGGGTAGCAGCCCCTTTACGCCGCCGCCCGCACGGTCGCCGTCACGTGCGACGCCTGCACGCCCAGCTCCAGTGGCGGATTTCCGTTCTCCGCCAGCGCCCGACGCGCGATCGCCAGGCCGAACCCGAACCGCTGGACGAACCCGAGCACGCGCATCGCCTCGGCCAGGTTCGGATTGCGGTAATCCGCGGCTCCCGGTTCTCCGAAATTCTCCGCGCTCACGGTTCCGAACGGGCCTCCCGGGCTCGTGATCTCGATCCGGTCGTCGTACCAGTAGACTCGCACCGGCGCGTGCGTCGCCTCGTAGGTGCGGTGCATCACCGCATTGCGCACCAGCTGCTGCAGCGCGGCCAGCGGGTAGTCCGAGCGGCGCTCCTCGCGCGGGCCACTGGTGATGTCCACGGACGTCCGGTTGTGCGACTGCAGCTTCTGGTCGATCCCCTTCAGCAACTCCGACAGCGGCCCGTCCACCGCCAGCTCGTCGATCACCGGATCGCCGAGCTCTCTCCCGGCAATCCGCAGGAACTGGATGTACGCGCCGGGGATGAAATCGCGCGGATTCGTCCTGCCTATGACGAGCAGTCCGAGCACGGTCGGCACGGCCGAATTCGCCGCATCCACCATCTTCGTAACCGCGAGGCGCTGCTCGAAGGTGCGCTCGTTGGCCTCCAGCACGTCGGGCGCGAAGGCGGCCGGAAGGTATTCGTTCTCGAACCGCACCCGGTCGAGGTCGGCGAGCGTAGCGGAAACCATCGGGCGCACGTCGAACGGCGTATCGCGCGCGCGGCGCTTCTCGGTGAGGATGCGCTCATCCTGCGCGCTGGCGATCCCCCGTCTCGGGCCGATGCGGATGTGAACGCGCCCGCGGTACCGCACGGGTGGCGAGTCCGACGGCTCGACGGTGATCACCGCCATGTCCGCACCGCGCAACCTGCGCTTGGACACGGTCATCGTCGGAGGAGGGACGATGTTTCCGTCGGTCTTGATGTCCGAGAGTTTCAGCAGAAGATCGTCGGTGACCGCGATCGCGCTCGCCTCGCCGGTGCGGTCGCGTGCGCCGATGAACACCACGCCCGGCCGGCGATGGTCGGGAAGATCGTTGGCGAACGCGCAGACGGCCTCCCGAACCTTCGTCGGCGCGTCCCCTCCAAACGATTCCTTTCGCTCGGCGAGATCGGATTCGAGGTCCGAGAGCATCGCCTCGAGCTCCGCATCCGTGTAGTTCGTCATTCTCCGGCTGTTTCGGCTCGTAATCGCAATCGCAGTGAGTTCGGCAAGCTATTTCCTGCACGACGTGCGGAACAGTAGCCAAAGATAGCCGCGCGGGGCCATCAACCCGCTTACAACCTTCCGCTCCTCCGGCGAATCACAGGGGGCGCATTCCCGCCGCGGCCGCGCCCAGCCCCGCGCGCCGCCCGATCCGTCCGCCGGTTCGAGGAGCCTTCCGATGAAGCATCTCCCCTGTATTTGCGCGGTCGCCATCTCCCTTGCGGTCACTGCGATGGATGCCGTCGCGCAGAACGCCGCGTCCACTGATCTCGTAGGGCTGTGGCAGGCGAAGCGCGGGTTCGACACCGGCGCGGCGGGGCGGCTGGTGGTGGACCGCGCGGGTGGCGGATGGCGCGCGGCGATCGCGGGGCGAACGGCGGCGGTCCGCGTGGCGGGCGACACGGTGGCGTTCGCGCTGCCGGACAGCTCGGGACGGTTCGTCGGGCGCTTCGACGCGGGGCGCTCGCGCATCACCGGGCATTGGGTGCAGCCGCGGACGGTGACGAGCGGCAACTGGTACGCATCACCGCTCGCGCTGGCGAGCTGCGGCGCGAACTGCTTCGCGGGCACCGTCATCCCTGCGGCCGACGAGCTCACCTTCTTCATCCGCGTGGAGCGGCGGCCGGACGGGCGGCTGGCCGCGCTCCTCCGCAACCCGGAGCGCAACCTGGGCGGCCAGTTCATCCGCCTCGCGCGGATCGAGGCGGACGGCCCCGGGGTGCGGCTGCTCGACCGGCGCGACTCCGTGCTCTTCCGCGGCGAGTTGCGCGACGGGGTGATGACGGTCTACATCCCCGGCCGCGGCGGCTCGTACGACTTCCAGCCGGTGCGCGGGGACGCGTTCACCTTCTTCTATCCCCGCGGCCGTCCCACCGCGAGCTACACCTACGTCCCGCCGCGGCAGCGCGACGACGGCTGGCCGGTGGGTACGCTCGACCAGGCGGGGATCTCGCGCGAGCGGATCAGCGCGGCGCTCGACTCGCTGATCGACACGCCGGTGGACTCGATCGGCGCGCACAAGCTGCACTCGCTGGTGATCGCCCGCCACGGCAGGATCGTGCTGGAAGAGTACTTCTACGGCGCCGACGCCGACATCCCGCACGAGACGCGCTCGGCCTCGAAGACGGTGACCACGGTGATGGCCGGCGCGGCGATGCAGGCGGGCGCGCGCGTCGGTCCGGCGACGCCCGTGTACGCGACGCTGCGGCCCGGCGCGGCGGGGCTCGACGCGCGGAAGCGGGCGCTCACGCTGGAGCATCTGCTCAACATGGCGTCGGGGTACGACTGCGACGACAGCGGCGACCGTCCGGGCGACGAAGACGTCATCACCCAGCAGGCGGACAATCCCGACTGGGCTTCGGTGATCCTGGCGCTGAACCTCGTCCGCGAGCCCGGCGATTCCGCCGTCTACTGCTCCATCAACCCGCACCTCGCCGGCGTCGTGCTGTCGCGCGCGACCGGGCGCTGGCTCCCCGACCTGTGGCACGACCTGGTCGCGCAGCCGCTGGGGATCGACCGCTACTACATCCCCCTGACGCCGACGGAGGACGCGTACATGGGCGGCGGGTGGCTCCTGCGGATCCGCGACTTCATGAAGCTGGGGCAGGTGTACCTGAACGGGGGGACGTGGCAGGGCCGGCGGATCGTGAGCGAGGATTGGGTGCGGCGCAGCACCGAGCCGCGCTACCCGATGGGCACGCGCGCGCGGTACGGCTACCTCTGGTGGATGATGGACTATCCGTACGCCGGCCGCACCATCCGCGCCTACTTCGCGTCGGGCAACGGCGGGCAGTACGTGATGGTCATCCCCGAGCTGGACCTGGTGATCGGCGCGAACGGCGGCAACTACAACGACCGCGCGGGCTTCCAGACCGTGGTGGACCTGATCCCGAGGGTCATCCTCCCCGCAGTCGCAGCGGGAAGGTAGATACGGAAGGATTATCACACGGAGGGAGCGGAGGGAACGGAGGACTGACCTGAGTTCCCTCCGTTCCCTCCGTTCCCTCCGTGTGATTTCATCATTTTTCGTTCGAATGCACGGTCGTTCGATCAATCCGGCATGAAACCAGGATCGCCGGATACCGAAACAGAAGCGGGCGCGGGAGAACTCGTCTCCCGCGCCCGCCTTGCTCATCGTCCGTACGCTCAGCCGTTGGCGGCGTCGCCGGCCCAGGGGTCCTGCTCCAGCCACGTGCGGTCGCGGGGGGAGAACAGGAACACCATCCCGCCGTTGCTCAGCTTGGGAAGCAGCGCCCGCGCGCGGGCCGGCTCCACCGCCGGGCACCCCTCGCTGCGGCCGGCGCGGCTGGCCGTCACGTACGGCGCGCCGTGCGCCACCACGCCGCGCGCCCGTGCGGCCCCGTTGAACTTCCCCGACACCCCCGCCAGCCGCAGCCCCACGCTGCGATAGGCCTTGCCGCCCGTGTGGCCCACGAACGCGTAGGTCTCCTGCGCCAGGTACAGCCCCAGCGAGGTGGTGGCCGCGCCCATCTTGTTGCCGAAGCGGGTCGGCACGCCCACGCCCGCCGGCGCCGAGCCGCGCCCGTGCGCCACCATGAAGGGCCCGTCCACCACCTTCAGCGTCTTCATGTCGAACACGTAGCCGCGCGGCGTGGTGGCGCTCAGGCCGTAGTCCACGAAGTACAGGTACGGCTTGCGCACCTTGCCCGGGTTCTCGGACTTGTACGCGTAGTACGCCTTGAAGGCCATCTCCAGCGCTTCCGGGCTGCTCAGCTTCTTCACCTTGGGCGACAGCGCGTTAAGCGCCACCTGCACCGGCGAATTCGCGTCCGGACGCTCGACGCCGCCCGCGGCCAGCACGGCGCGCGCGGCGGTCACCACCGTGGGCGCCGGCGCCGTGGCGGCGGCCGGGGCCGGGCGGGCGGCCGCAGCCTCCGCGAAGGTGGTGTGGCCGTTCTCGCTCAGCAGGGCGCCGCCCAGGCCCGCGCAGGTGGCGGCCGTGGCGATGGTCAGCAGGCGTGAACGCAGCATCGATTCTCCCGTCTGGTGATGGCGCCCGGGTGGCGGCGCCGAAACTCCGGTCACTCCGCGCGAAGCGCCCCCGAACCCGTGGTCTGGGAGCGCTTCGTCAGCGAAGCAAGGCCCGGGGATCCATCTCCCCGACAGCCCAATCGTTTTGGTGTGCCTCCAATCTAACGCAAATGTAAGTCCAAGTCAATTAAGGAGATAGTTGGACTCTCCAGCTTTCCTGCCCTGATTTCTGCTACTTCCCTGGGATTCTGGAAGGGAACTTTGAAGAGAAACTACCAATTGACGCCCTTTACTGAGATATTCCCGGACGCTATCTTCCGTAGCGAGACTGGTCGGCCACAAGGGCAGAGAACAAATAAGACACGCCAGGCTGCACTTCCAGATTAGATCATCTTAAGTCTTCGCGTCAGGCGAGACCCGACAAACTGATGTCTGCGCCACGAGAGACGGCCGCACGTGCTACGGGCGAGCGGCCGGGCACGCCGGTCCCGCGACTGCGGGCTGGCATCCACCGCACCACGAGGGAGAGCATCATGCGAGAGAAGGTCAAGCTGAGCCTGGACGTGGACCAGCTCCAGGTGGAGTCGTTCGTGTCGCAGTCCGCGGAGACCGCGCGCGGAACCGTGGTGGCGCACGTGTCGCTGGGCTGCGACACCCTGTACGACGGCACCTGCCGCGGATACGGCACCTGCGGGATCTATCCCTGCAAGCCGATCCCCTGAGCCACGCTGGCAACCTCACGTGAAGCACTGTAGCCGCGGGGGAGATCGCTCCCTCGCGGCTGCTCGCGTTCTGCCCCGCGTCCTGATAGTTAAGCATTCGCTTAAGTATCCCAATTTCCCTCGAAGAGATGATCGCCCCCAGGCGCGCGAGGCGGCCATGCGGCGATCCCCCTCGATCGATCAGTTGAGACAAGCCGACGCCAACAACTGGCCGTGGGAACCGCCTGCATTTCTGCCGTGCATCTCCACGGGTGTGAGCCACGGAGATGTGGGGATTCGTGCTGTCCAAGCTTTGCAACTTGTTGTGACCGCAGGATCTCCGGGCGGATTCTTGCATCCGCTCGGCGCAACCGGACGCGCCTGCTCGCTCGATTCCAGGGCATCCACCGCTGAAGCCCGACATGCCAGACGACATCATCGCCCGCAACAACGTGCGCGTCTCAGGGCGCGGCACGCAGCCCATGCTGTTCGCCCACGGCTTTGGATGCGACCAGAACATGTGGCGCTTCGTGGCGCCCGCGTTCGAGGACGACTATCGCGTGGTGCTGTTCGACTACGTCGGCTCGGGGAAGAGCGGCCTCTCGGCGTACGATCCGGCGAGGTATGCGACGCTGGACGGGTACGCGCAGGACATCCTGGACGTGGTGCACGCGCTCGACCTCCGCGACGTGATCCTCGTCGGCCACTCGGTGAGCGCGATGGTGGCGGTGCTGGCGGCCAATCGCGAGCCGGAGCGCTTCGAGCGGCTGGTCCTGATCGGCCCCAGCCCGCGCTACGTGAACGACCCGCCGTACGTGGGCGGTTTCGAGCGCGGCGACATCGAGGGGCTGCTGGAGATGATGGAGCACAACTACATCGGCTGGGCCAATTTCCTCGCGCCGGCGATCATCAGGAACCCCGACCGGCCGGAGCTGGGCGCCGAGCTGACGGAAAGCTTCTGCTCCACCGACCCCGTCGTCGCGCGCCGCTTCGCCGAGGCCACCTTCCTCTCCGACAACCGCGACGACCTGCGGCGGCTGACGGTGCCCTCGCTCATCCTCCAGTGCTCCGACGACATGGTGGCGCCGCTCGAGGTGGGCGACTACGTGCACCGCCACACGCCGGGAAGCACGCTGCGGGTGATGAAGGCGACGGGTCACTGTCCGCACATGAGCCATCCCGCGGAGACGATCGAGGCGATGCGCGCGTACCTCCTCCAGCCCGCGGCCGCCGCGTGAGCGACGCGGCGGGGGTCGGCGCGCGGGCGCTGGATCCGCTGCTGGACCACGCGCCCGCCGGGTTCCTTTCCGTGGCCGACGACGGCCTCATCACCGCCGCCAACGCCACGCTGGCGGAGATGCTCGGCTACGCGCCCGGCGAGCTGGAGGGGCGCCGCGTCGACGCCATCCTCACCACCGGGGCGCGCCTCTTCTACCAGACCCACTTCTTTCCCCTGGTGCGCATGCACGGCCACGCCGAGGAGGTGTTCCTGATCCTCCGCGGCGCGGACGGCGGCGAGGTGGCGGTCCTCGCCAACGCGGTGCGCCGCGAGCGCGCGGGCGCGTGGGCCAACGACTGCGTGCTGGTGCAGGTCCGCGAGCGGCGCCGGTTCGAGGACGAGCTGCTGCGCGCGCGCCGCGAGGCCGAGCGGGCGCGCGCGCAGGCGGAGGACCACGCCGAGGAGCTGCGCGTGGCCAACGAGCAGCTCGAGGCGCAGGCGCTGGAGATGGAGCTGCAGCAGGAGCAGCTGCGCGACCAGGCGGCCGAGCTGGAGATGCAGGGCGACCACCTGCAGACGCTCAACCACGAGCTGACCGAGCGCACGGTGGAGCTGGAGCGCCAGCGCGCCGCCGCCGAGGAGGCCAACCGCGCCAAGAGCGCCTTCCTGGCGGTGATGAGCCACGAGCTGCGCACCCCGCTGAACGCCATCGCCGGCTACGTGCAGCTGATGGAGATGGGGATCCACGGCCCGGTGACCGACGCCCAGCGGCTGGCGCTGGACCGTATCGGCCGCAGCCAGAAGCACCTGCTGCGGCTGATCAACGACGTGCTGAACCTGGCCCGCATCGAGGCCGGGCGCGTGGAGTACGTGCTGGAGGCGGTGGACCTGGCGGCGCTGATGGTGGACGTGACGCCCATGGTGGAGCCGCAGATGCAGTCCAAGGGGCTGGCGCTCGACGTGGCCGTGGCGGGGGAGATGGTGGCGCGGGCGGACCGCGAGAAGGTGCAGCAGATCGTGATCAACCTGCTCAGCAACGCGCTCAAGTTCACCCCCGCCGGCGGCCGCGTGCGCGTCGACGCCGCCCGCGCGGGCGAGGGGGACGCCGCCCGGGTGCTGCTGCGCGTGGCCGACACCGGCATCGGCATCCCGCCCGACAAGCAGGCGTCGGTGTTCGACCCCTTCGTGCAGGTGGACATGAGCCGCACCCGCGGCAGCGAGGGGAGCGGCCTGGGTCTCGCAATCAGCCGCGACCTTGCGCGCGGCATGGGCGGCGACCTGACCGTCGAGAGCGCCGTCGGCCGGGGAAGCACCTTCACCCTCACCGTGCCCGCGGCGACGGAGCCGCCTCCTGATGCAGTCTCGGACTGATCCCGCTTCCGCCGGTTGGTTGTCCATTGCCAGGACATCCCAACAGCATTGGATCACACGGAGGAAGCGGAGGGAACGGAGGAACTCAGGTCAGTCCTCCGTTCCCTCCGTTTCCTCCGTGTGATTTCATTGGTGATTCGAATGCACGGCCACCCTTCCCGCCCGCGAACAGACCGCCCTCGATCCCCTCAACGCTGATGGCAACGGGGGATCACGCAGCTTCGGCCATCTCCCCTGCGAGCAGCTGGTACGAGCGCAGCCGGGCCTCGTGCGAGTGGACGGCGGTGATGATCATCAGCTCGTCGGCCTGCGTCTCCGCCACGAGCGCTTCGAGCTGCGCGCGGACCTGCGCGGGCGTGCCGATCACCTGCAGGCGGCGGTACCCGGCGGCCACGGCGCGGTCCTGCGGCGTGTACTCGTACGCCGCCGCCTCCTCGGGGCTGGGGAGCGGGCCGAAGACGCCGCGCTGCAGCCGCACCCACGCCAGCTGCATCGACGTAGCCAGGCGCTCCGCTTCCGCCTCCGTCTCCGCGGCGATGACGGAGGCGGCGACGATGGCGTGCGGCCGGGGGAACGCGTCCGACGGCTGGAAGGCGTCGCGATAGGCCTGGACCGGCGGCGCGGCGGGCGCGGGGCTGAAGTGGCTGGCGAAGGCGTATCCCGTCCCCAGCTGCCCCGCCATGCGCGCGCTGGCGCCGCTCGAGCCCAGCAGCCAGATCGGCGGCAGGGCGACGCCCTCGGGCACCACGCGCACGCGGTGGAACGGGTGCCCGGGCGGGAACTCGCCGCGCGACAGGGCCACGAGCTCGGCCAGCTGCTGCGGGAACTGCTCGGCGTCGAACGGGCGCAGCGCGCTGCTGGTGACCGGGTCCGTCCCCGGCGCACGGCCGATGCCCAGGTCGATGCGCCCCGGGTGCAGCGTCTCGAGCGTGTGGAACGCCTCGGCGATGCGCAGCGGCGCGTGGTTGGGCAGCATGATGCCGCCCGAGCCCACGCGGATGCGCTCCGTGCGCGACGCCACGCGCTCGATCAGGATCTCCGGCGCCGAGCTGGCGATGTTCGGCATCCCGTGGTGCTCGGCCAGCCAGTAGCGCACGAAGCCGAGCCGGTCGGCCAGCCGCGCCAGCGCCTCCATGTTGCGGAACG
This sequence comes from Longimicrobium sp., assembly GCA_036377595.1. Taxonomy (NCBI): domain Bacteria; kingdom Pseudomonadati; phylum Gemmatimonadota; class Longimicrobiia; order Longimicrobiales; family Longimicrobiaceae; genus Longimicrobium; species Longimicrobium sp. The sequence continues at coordinate 91,579 of DASUYB010000026.1, forward strand.
CGTCGGCCGGCGTGCTGCCGGAGGGCACGGGAGCGAGATCCAGAACGGACAGCGGAAGCGCCATGTCGATCGTCCAGGGAGATGAGAAACGCCGCGCGCGGCGTCGCAACGGGCGGGCCGCGCGCGGCACAAAGATGCGCTGCACGTCAAGCGGCCCCGGTCGGGTGACCGGGGCCGCTCCTCATCTGCCGATCCCGAAGCGCGCCGTCAGAGGCAGCGCTCGGTGTTGCGGTTGCCGATGCCTATCACAGGCAGGTGCTGGTGTCCTGGCAGCGGTACCAGCACGTCCACTGGCAGGTGCCGTTGACCTGGCAGGTGGCCACGCGCGGGCTGCAGGTGCCGAGCTGGCTCCAGTGCCCCTCCACCGTCCCGCGCTCCCCCGACACCTCGCTCGTGGCGAAGGCGACGACGTTGAGCTTGTCGAGGTCCAGCCGGATCTTCCGCATCGATTCCTCCTGGTGGGATGGGACGTTACCGCGCGGCGCCCGGGCGCCTGGCGCGGTCAGACACAGTAGATCCCGGTGCATCCCGCGGTGCCGCACCCGTTGCCGCAGGTGCCGCCGACTTGGCAGGTTCCGACGTAGGCGTCGCAGGTGCCGCGCTGGCTGTAGTGGCCGTGCACGGTCCCGCGCGGCGCCTTCTCCGCCGCGTCGGCCTCGAAGGTCTCCACGTTCAGCTTCTCCAGGTCCAGCCGCATCTTGCGCATCGGGCAGTTCTCCGGTGAGAGAATGGATAAGGAAACGGAATGTAGAAAATAAGTCAGCAAACGCCATCTCGCATCCCCTGACTCGCCTCTGATGTCCTTACTGGAGCGACGTGGGGCTCAGGCAACCATGCGCATCCGATCCCGGATACAACCGTGCCGAGCGGCTGCGCCAAGGATGCTGTCTTCTACTCCACCGCGTTCCGAAAACGCACGTCAGCCGGAACAGAGCGAACTCCGCGCAGGCGGAGTGTGTGCCGTTGTAGCCGCGACTTGAGTCGCATCGTCCTACTCAGCACTCAGCACTGGAAGCGTCACGCCGCGAGCATCTCCGGCTCCTCCGCCTCCTCGGGCGTCTCGGCGCGGAGGCCCTGCTGCAGGCGCTCGCGGTCCAGCTCGCCGGTCCAGCGCGCGACCACGAGCGTGGCCACGCCGTTGCCGATGGTGTTGGTCAGCGCGCGTGCCTCGCTCATGAAGCGGTCGATCCCCAGGATCAGCGCCAGGCCGGCCACGGGCACGCTCCCCACCGCGCTCAGCGTGGCGGCCAGGACGATGAACCCGCTTCCCGTGACCCCCGCCGCGCCCTTCGACGTCAGCAGCAGCACGGCCAGCAGCGTGAGCTGGTGCGTCAGCGTCAGCGGCGTGTCGGTGGCCTGGGCGATGAAGACAGCGGCCATCGTGAGGTAGATGGCGGTGCCGTCGAGGTTGAACGAGTAGCCGGTCGGCACCACCAGGCCGACGACCGACTTGCTCGCGCCCAGGTTCTCCAGCTTGGCGATGAGCCGCGGCAGCACCGCCTCGGAGCTCGAGGTGCCGAGCACGATCAGCAGCTCTTCCTTGATGTAGCGCACGAAGCGGAAGATGCTGAACCCGTGGAGGCGCGCGATGACGCCCAGCACGACGAAGACGAAGAGGATGCAGGTGGCGTAGAAGCTCGCCATCAGCCCCGCCAGCGACGCCAGAGTACCGATCCCGAACTTGCCGATGGTGAACGCCATCGCCCCGAAGGCGCCGATGGGGGCCACCCGCATGATCATCCCCACCATCCCGAAGAGGACGGCGGAGACACGGTCGACCACGTCGTACACCAGCCGCCCGCGCTCGCCCAGCCGGTGCAGCGCGAAGCCGAAGAGCACGGCCACCAGCAGCACCTGCAGGATCTCGCCCTCCGCGAACGCGCCCACCAGGCTGTTGGGGATCACGTGCAGCAGGAAGTCCGTCGGCCCCTGCATCTGCCCCGGCTTCGTGTACGCGGAGACGGCGCCGGCATCCAGGCTCCCCGGGTTCACGTGCATCCCCGCGCCCGGCCGCACGACGTTGATCACCAGCAGCCCCACCACCAGCGCCAGCGTGGACACGAGCTCGAAGTAGAGCAGCGCCAGCCCGCCGGCCTTCCCCACCTGCTTCATGCTCTGCATCCCCGCGATCCCCGTCACCACCGTGCAGAAGATCACGGGGGCGATGATCATCCGCACCAGCTTCACGAACCCGTCGCCGAGCGGCTTCATGGCCGCGCCGGTGGCGGGCGCCAGCACGCCCAGGATCACCCCCAGCGCGATGGCGACCAGCACCTGGAAGTACAGCGAACGGTAGATGGGCCTGCGCGCCGATTCGGCCATGTGCGGACGGATTGGGGTGGAGATGGGGGATCGGGATGGCGAGATGGACTTCAAGGTGCGCTCCACGGCGCCACCACGCCACCACCGGCACAAACCGGATGCTTCTTCGTCGAGGTATGCGGCTGAAGCCGCGGCACCGCGAGTTTACTCGCATTGTCGAATATTCCCATCACGCAGGTGGGATCGCTCCCACACCGTCACGCCGGCTGCGCTTGTCGCGGTACGGGTGGTGCACAGGCGCGCGCGGCTGCCGCACGTGTCCCCATCCTCGCGCCGGACGAGCTCGGTTTGACGACGGAAGAACGCACGACCCATCGCCCGCTGGTGCTGGCCGCGCTGGTGCTGGCGATGTTCATGTCCGCCATCGAGAGCACCATCGTGGCCACCGCCATGCCCAGCATCGCCGCGGAGCTGGGCGGGTTCAGCCTGTACTCGTGGGTGTTCTCGTCCTTCCTGCTGATGCAGGCCGTCGCCATCCCCATCTGCGGCAAGCTCTCCGACATGGTGGGCCGCAAGCCGGTGTTCGTCGCCGGAGTGGTGGTGTTCCTGGCCGGTTCGGTGCTCTGCGGGATGGCGCCGACGATGGGGATGCTGGTGGCGTTCCGCTTCCTGCAGGGGCTCGGCGCGGGCGCGCTCCAGCCGGTGATCGTCACCCTGGCGGGCGACCTGTACACGCTCGAGGAGCGCGGGCGCGTGCAGGGCTACATCTCGGGCGTGTGGGGATTCTCGGCCATCGCGGGACCTCTGGCGGGCGGCTTCATCGTGCACGGCGCGGGATGGCCGTGGATCTTCTGGATGAACCTCCCTTTCGGCATCGCCGCCATCGCGCTGGTGACGCTGAACCTGCACGAGCGCGTGGAGGCACAACGCACCGCCGTCGACTACGGCGGTGCCGCGCTCCTGCTGGCCGCCGTCGGCGCGCTGATGGTGGCGCTGACGCAGGCGGGCACCTGGCCGGCGTCCGCGACCGTGCCGCTGCTGGCCGCTTCGGCGCTGGCGTTCGTGCTCTTCGCCCGGCAGGAGCGGCGCGCGCCCGACCCGCTGATGCACCTGGAGCTGTGGACCACGCCGCTGATCCGCTACGCCAACCTGGCCGCGCTGGCCTCGGGGATGATGATGATCGGCGTGATCACCTTCCTCCCCACCTTCGTGCAGGGCGTGCTCGGCGGCGCGCCGCTGGAGGCGGGGTTCACGCTCTCGGCGATGGTGGTCGGCTGGCCGCTCGCGTCGTACGTGGCGGGACGGCTGCTTGTCCCCGTGGGCGTGCGGCGGCTGGTGCGCGCCGGCGGCGTCGCCGCGGTGGCGGGGACGCTGCTGATCGCGCTGCTGGCCACGCGCGGCGCCATCGGGGCGGGCGCCGGCTCGTTCCTGCTGGGGGTGGGACTGGGATTCCTGAGCACCACGACGCTGGTCGCCATCCAGGCGAGCGTCACCTGGCGCCAGCGAGGCGTGGCCACCGCGTCGAACATGCTGATGCGCATCCTGGGGAACGCGCTGGGCGCGGCGCTGTTCGGCGGCGTGCTGAACTGGGGGATGAGCCGATGGCTGGCGCGAACGGGGCTGCGCGGCCGCGAGTCGCTGGACAGCATCCAGGACCTGATGGCACGCGAGGCCCCGCGCGCCGCGCCGCTCGCCCCGGAGGTGATGGCGCTGCTGCGCGAGGGCCTCTCGCACAGCCTGCAGATCGTGTTCTGGGGGATTGCGCTGATCGCCGCCGCCACCCTCGCCGCCGCCCTCCGCATCCCCGAGCTGGAGCGCCCATCGGACGAGCCGGTCGCCGAGAGCTGACGCGCGGACAGGATTACTGGAGCAGTCCCTCCGTCACCTCGTTCGACTCTCCTGCGACGGATGCCTGCGGATCGAGGTAAGGCTCCATCGGGTCCGAAGTCTTGACGAGATTCTCGAGCAGGGTGCGCAGTGTCCGTCGTAGTACGGGCCAATCGGGAGTACCTGCCTCCGGCAGCGCATCACGGACCTCTGCGGCGTCGGCGGCCTGGTCTTTCGGAAGACCCTGGATGGCCAGGATGCGCTCCACGCCCTTGCGACTTTCGCGGGCGCGGAAGAAGCGTTCGTCACGCGTGTTGGCCGCCAGGCGAGCCGCCTCGGTCCACGCCCCCGCGCGGAAATAGTCCGGGTCGCTGTTCTCGGCGATCCCCTTGTGTCCCTGCGCCAGCAGCGGCCGAAGCTGTTCCGGTGGCGCATTGGAACGCTTCGCGATGCTGTCGTAGGTCATGGTGTCCCTGGCTTCCCGCCCCATCCTCACGAGCCGGGCAACGTCGCCGGCAAGGGTGGAAACCATCGTGTCCCGCGACCGGGCTGCCACCTCGAGATCCACCAGCAACGCGCCCAACTGCGCCGATCGAGCCTCTTCAGAGATTTCGCTCCCGGGGCCACCTCCGCGTTTCCGGGGGATCACCGAGTCCGCGGCCGTCCATTCGCCGGCACGCGGCTGCGACGTCTCCAGCCGCGCAGCCAGCCGCTCGGGGTCGAACGGATCGCCGCCGCGGGCGCGGATGATGGGGATGAGCGCGAGCGCGGCGATGCCTGCGGCGAGGGCGCCCCACGCGGGTGCGGGCATCCCCCACCAGCGGCGGCGGAGCTTGATCACTTTCGTCGGGCCCGGCGCGGGAGCCGGCATGGGCTCCGCGGGATGCGCTGCCTCGACCGCTTCCCCGGCTTCGGGCGACTCGTCCGCCACGACCGGTGGTGTCGCAATCACCCCTCGCGCCTCCAGGTCGCGGAGGACCGCGGCGGCATCGGCGAACACCCGGTAGTCGGAATCGGAGTCGGCGAGCCGCGCGACCAGCTCCGCGCGCGCGTGCTCGTCCAGCCGACCATCGAGCAGCGCGGCGATCCGCTCGTCGTCGTCTAAGGACGGCGGCGCCTGCTGTGGGTGTGGATCGTATTCTTTCACACGGTTTCCCCCTCCCGGGGTAATCCTCTGCTAACCTGATTGGATGGACCGGCGGCGGCGGCCTACCGCTTCCCGCCGCTCATCCGCCGCCGGGGTCGAGGAATTCGCGCACGTCCGCGCGGGACACGCCCTCGCCTTCCATCATCCCCCGGAGCTGGTCGCGGATCCGGTGGATCCGCCGGTAGAGCGCCCGCTGGTCCAGGTGCAGCGCGCGGGCGACGTCGGCCACCGAGGTGCCGTCCTGCAGGTGCATCTTCACGATCATCCGCTCCTCCGGTCCAAGCCGCTCCAGCACGCGGAAGAGCGCCGCCAGCACGGCCGAGCGGTGCCGGGCCGCGTCCTCCCGCGACACGCGCTCGTCGGCGCGGCTGTCGCCCTGGGCGCTCTCCAGCGGCTCGTCGCCCACCTCGTGCGGGCGCAGCGGGCGGCGCACGGGCAGGCGGTCCAGGAGGCGCGCCAGCTCGATGTCGGACATCGTGGTGCGGCCCGCGGTGCGCATCCGCTCGGCGGCCTCGTGCAGCCGGCAGCCGTCGCGGAACACCAGCGTCTCCAACTCGCGCGCCACCGGCCCCAGACGCTCGGCCTCGGCGGAGTTGCGCCAGCGGCCCATCCGCTCGCGCCCGTGCGCGTGGAAGAGCCGCGTGATCACCACCGTCAGGAAGGTACTCAGTTCGCTTTCGCCGCGATACTTCCCCAGGACGGCGTAGTCGTTCTCGATCAGGCGCTCCCTGACCCACGAGACGAAGTCGTCCGCCTCGTCTCCCCGCACGTTGTACAGCCGGCAGAGGGATGCGGCGATCGCCTCGATCCGGGGGAGCGAATCGAGGAACAGGGTACGTGGGTCGATCGCGTCGAGCATTGTGAGCGAAACCATGGTGACCCGGAAGGGACGGCAAGTGCCCTCAATATGCGGCGCGGGCGCCGCGAAGCAACATCTGTCTATTCCATCAACGACCGCTGCAGTCGATCTAGTACGGATTCACCGGAAAAGTTTCATCGCGCCGCTTCACTTTCTCCTGTTTGAATAGATACCCGAAACCGCGCGGGCGTTGGGTCGAGACGTGAGCCGCTCGCCCGGCGGCGCGTCGGGAGCGCGGCTGCGTCACCGCTTCTCCGCTTTGACAGGAGATGAGAAGCGCCCCGGTCCAGCTCGGACCGGGGCACCTGGATATTTGACCTGGCGGGGATGGCGATTAGAGCCGCGTGAGCTCGTAGATCTCCGTCTCCGCGGCGCCGGATGCGTTCGCGACCGTGCGGGAAAAGGCGAACCCGAGCTTCTCGAGCACCCGCACCGAGCCGGCGTTCCCCGGCGACACCAGCGCGATCGCGCGCGTGAGGCCCAGCGTGCGCCGTCCGTGCTCCAGCACCGCCGACGCGGCCTCGACGGCGTAGCCCTTCCCCCAGAACTCGGGGAGAAATGCGTATCCCACGTCCACGTCGTCGTACTGCTCGCGCTTGAGCAGGCCGCACATCCCGATGCGCTCGCCCGTTTCCTTCAGCATCACGGCGTTCAGCCCGTGACCGTGCCGCGCGTAGCTGGCGATGGGCCCGTTCTCCAGGTAGCGCACCGCGTCGTCCACGCTGCGCACGCCGCGGTCGCCGATGTTCTGCAGGAACGACGGCTCGTTCAGCAGCCGCAGCACGAACTCCGCGTCGTCCGCGATGAAGTGCCTCAGCCGCAGCCGCTCGGTCTCGACGACGATCATCCAACCGCCCGAATGTCGAAGCGCATACTCTTCGCCAAACGATCAGGGTCGCGTTTCATCTTCAGGGCCCGCTCGACTCGATGCTCCTGCATCGCGGTGTTGTGCTTGAATCCGAGATTCTCATACCAGCGGACGACGTCCAACCGCGCGTCGAGGATTACGTACCGACAGCCAACGATTTCACCGAGAAGTTGGGCCAGCACGATTGCGTCGGCAACGATCCGTCGCCCGAGCCTTCTCGACTGGAAGGACTCGTCCACTCCAACCTGCGCAATCTTCACCGCACCGATGGTCTCGTAGCGAACTCGCACCCCGCGTTCGCGGCGGGAGAGCAGCAGGGAATCCATGCAGACAGTCACGAACCCCGCCAGTATTCCGTGCACATAGTACAGGTAGGTAACGGAGATTCCCTCCTCTTGATCCTCCCACGCGCGCCCGTACAGGAAGAGGTTCTGGTCCTGGTGGCCGCAGTCAAAACCGGTATCGGGAGGGCCGTCCAGCCTTCGAACGGCGACGTCGTCCAACGATATCGCGTCGATCGACATGGCTATGCGAGAGTGAAGGGCGATAAACAAACCGGGCGGCCCTCGGAGGAGAACCGCCCGGGTCGATGATACGAACCGATTGCTATTTCTTTACCGTCGTGGCGCTTTCCGCTGCGAGCCTCTTCCGTAGTGCAGCCATGGCCCGAACATGTTCGAACATCTCGCGACGCTCTGGCGTGTCCTCCGGTGGCCGCGCCATCTCTTCGTAAATCTTGCGCGAGTCTTTCAGCGAGAGGGCACGCGCGCGCTTCGAGCTCATGAGTTCTCCCGGCGGAGCGTGATCAGCGGTTTGCGAGCTTAACACTCGGATGATGAGCCCGGTTCGTCAAGCCCTTTCTTCACTCGTCCATGCACTTCTAAGTGCTAGGCGTCCGGCCACTTAGGGACAGCGAGAGTACACTTCTGCCGCTGGTGCGCAGACGCATTCTCCGCACCGACGTTTCGGGTTCTCGCGTCGTGGGCCATGGAAAATCGGACCGCTCTCGCGCTTATCAGGCCGCCGCGGGCGTGGTCGCGTTCACCTCGACCTGCACGTCGATGCCCTGCAGCACGCTCTGGCCGACGATGCAGAAGTCTTCGAACAGGCCGGCGCAGCGGGCGATCCGCGCCGCGTCCTCGTCGGCCAGCGCGGGCTCCAGGCGCACGCGGATGCCGCCGATGCGCATGCGGCCGCGCTCGTTGCGCACGATGGTGGCGTCCACGTGCGTCTCCATCCCCTCCACCTCGACGTGCGCCTTGCGCATGCAGAACAGCAGGCTGGCGGAGAGGCAGTTTCCCACCGCCGCGGCCAGCAGCCGCGACGCCGACGGGCCGGCACCCTCGCCCAGCGGCGCGGGCTCGTCCAGCAGCAGCGCGGGCACGCCCGGCAGGTGGAAGTCGGCCTCGAACGCGTAACCGCCGCGCAGGCTCAGGTCCACGCTCACGCTCTCCTCGCTCATCGTCGTCATCCCCTCGCGCAGTGTCGATAGTCGTCCCACCGACGCAAGCTTGCGGACGGACGGGCGGCGACGCTGTGGGGGGATGACGGATCGCGTGAGGGGCGATTCCGCCGCCGGGTGAAAGACTACGGCAGTCGCGCGGTCCCGCAGCGCTCGGGAACGGGTACGGGCTGCCCGTCCCGCGTGGTCAGCTGGAAGCGCGCCTCCTGCACGTCGCGCGAGCTGCCGCCGGTCATCACGCGGAAACCGCCGGGCTCGGCCACGCGCCGCATCCGCGCGTCGTAGAAGGAGAGGTCGTCCATCCCCAGCCTGAAGCGCACCACCGTCGACTGGCGCGGCTCCAGCCGGACGCGGCGGAAGCGGCGCTGGTCGATGTACTTCGAGGTGTAGTGGTTGTCCTCTGCCGGCGGCCGGGATAGCTCAGCGCGAAGCCGAAGGGAAACTGCGGAGTCAAGGGGTGAAGAAATCGGCATTGGGGCGACTTCGATCTCGTCCTCGATTCCCCAATCAGCAGCGGATTCGATGGGACAACATACACGCGGTGAAGCGACGCGGCAGAACCCGCGCTGAGGTCTCCGCGCCTCCGCGTCTCCGCGTGAATATGAGACCCAGGTCACTCTCCTCCACGCAGATGCAGAGAGGGCGCCGGGAAGCTTCCCGACGCCCTTTCGACGTGAAACCAGCGGGATCCGTCCGCGCGCTACTGGTTCGGCCGCGGGAGCGCCGTCGGCGGCAGCATGTTGTTCAGGCGCATGTAGTTGGCGATCTGGCTGTAGTGGTCTGCCATGTCCACCACGTGGCCCAGCACCATCCCCGCGCGCGTCACCTGCCGCGACTGGCCGCGGAACGTCATGGTGACCTGGTCGGCCAGCTTCGCGTCGTCGAGCTGCGCGAACGCGTTCTCGCAGAAGGTGAACGAAGCCCTGAGCTGCGCCATCAGCTTCTCCTTGGGCCAGGTGGCCTTCACGGAGTCGGCGGTCGTGGTCTCCTCCTCCGCCCGCGTCCCCTTCATGTCGCCGAACGCATCGCAGAAGATGTAGTTGTCGTTCGCCAGGTGCTGCGCGATGTAGCCGACGGAGAGCTGCGCGGGCGTCGGCTTGTAGCTGTACAGCCGCTCGGGGATCGAGTCGAACGCCTGGGCCAGGTTCCGCTGCAGGGCCATGGTCCGCCCGCGGAACACCGTGGTGATCGGGTTCGCCGGCGGGCCGGACGGCTGCTGGGCGGGGGGCGCCGACCGCGCCGCGCAGCCCGCGAGGCTCGCCGGCAGCGCCAGCGCGAGGAGCACCAACGACGTGGTCTTCATACATCCTCCCGCGAGGGTGGTTTGGGGGACAGGTGGTGAATACAGTCGGTGCCGCGGCCGATTTCCGCAACGGTGCCGAACCGGCCCGCGGCGTGCCTCCACGTCGGCCTCACCGGAGAGCGACGAGAGTCGTGCACGGACGCGAGCTTCCATCCACCTTCCGGCGACCTTCTCTCCACGGAATCCTTCGCGCGGAGGCAGCCAGACAGCCCTGTTGCAACACTATTGCAAACTGCTACCAACATACGTATCATCGCCGTTCAAGTGCGTGGCCGGAACACCTTCATCCCGCACCCCGTTCGTTTCTCCCGTCCTTCCCGCTTCCCCCTCGGACGCCGCGCCCGTATCCACCGGCGGCCTCCCCATCCATCCTTCAATACGAGAGGACCCGTCCACCATGGCGAGGCGCATTCTCAGTCATCAGCCCTTTCGCCCCTTCGAGAAGGGCGAGCGCCGCTACGACGTGGCGGTGATCGGCGGCGGCATCTCGGGCGTGTACACGGCGTGGCGGCTGAAGGAGAGCGATCCGGAGCTGAAGGTGGCCGTGTTCGAATACGGCAACCGCATCGGCGGGCGCCTGTACAGCTACCCGATGCCGGGGATGCCGCACATCAAGGCCGAGCTGGGCGGGATGCGCTGGCTGCTGTCGCACAAGATCGTGGTGGGGCTGATCGACCACCTGAAGCTGGCCACGCGCGAGTTCCCGATGGGGAAGGACGGCGGCGCCAACAACCTGATGTACCTGCGCCGCCGCCAGCTGCGGGTGAAGGAGCTGAACGACCCGGACAAGGTTCCCTACCTGATGAACCCCGACGAGCAGGGGATGAACCCCGACCAGCTGCAGGCCTGGGTGATGAACTCGCTGCTCCCCTTCAACAGCGAGCTGAGCGCCGAGGACTGGTGGACGGTGCCCGTGCTGAACGGCACGCCGCTGTACCAGCTCGGCTTCTGGAACCTGCTCTACAAGGTGCTGAGCAGCGAGGCGTACCAGTACATGAACGACGCCAGCGGCTACTACACCAACGTGGCCAACTCCACGGCGCCGCTCTCCCTTCCCATCACCGAGTACGACCCCAACAACAAGTACTACACGCTCGACGAGGGATACGAGGAGCTGCCGCGGGTCGTGGCCGAGCGCTTCCGCCAGCTGGGCGGCGAGATCCACATGAACCACCGGCTCGATTCGTTCGGCCGGCGCCCCTCCGATGGGCTGTACGCCCTCTGCTTCGCCCGCACCGAGACCGACGCCGCGGGGCGCACCCGCGACGTGGCGCGCCCCGACGCCTTCTCCGACGATCCCGACGCGGAGGCGGCGGACGCGGCGGAGGAGCACGAGACGCACATCGACGCCGACCGCGTGGTGCTGGCGCTGCCGCGGCGGTCGATCGAGCTGATCCGCTGGAACCGGCTGGAGCGCGACGCGGCACTCCGGCACGACCTGGAGGCGGTGATCAGCCAGGCGGCGTTCAAGATGTTCCTGGGCTATCCCTATCCCTGGTGGCGCTCGCTGGGGCTCGACGCGGGGCGGACCATCACCGACATGCCCATCCGCCAGACGTACTACTTCCAGACCGAGAGCGAGATGCCGGAGGGAGACCCGGAGAACCACAACTCGCTGCTGATGGTCAGCTACAACGACCTGGGAAGCGTGCCGTTCTGGAAGGCGCTGGAGGCCGGCGAGCCCTTCGAGGGCACGCCGGGGAGCCCGGCGAACGCCTTCGTGCAGGGCAACGCCGTCCCCGAGCACCGCTTCCAGATCAGCCGCGACATGGTGGAGGCCGCGCAGGAGCAGGTGCGCGAGGTGCACGGCCTGAAGTTCGTCCCCGAGCCGTACACCGCCGTCTACCACGACTGGAGCGAGGACCCCTACGGCGCCGGGTGGCACGCCTGGAAGGCGGGGGAGAAGTTCTGGGAGATCATGCCGCGGATGCGCGGGATCGAGGGCGAGAAGGTGCACGTCTGCGGCGAGGCGTACTCCATCGGCCAGGGGTGGGTCGAGGGCGCGCTGCAGACCGCCGAGCTGATGCTGAAGGAGCACTTCGGGCTGGGCCGCCCGTCGTTCATCCCCAGGGAGTACTACGACAAGGAGATGGGGCCGTGAGCGCCGCGACCACCACCGGCGGGTGCACCGTCGCCCGCTACCTGGCGCTGCGGCTGGCCGAGGTCGGCGCGGGGCACATCTTCGCCGTGCCGGGCGACTACGCCGGCGCCTTCCTGAGCACCATCGACAACGACGCGTCGATCGGCGTGACGCGCGTGGGCACCTGCAACGAGCTGGAGGCCGGCTACGCGGCCGACGCCTACGCGCGGCAGCGCGGCGCCGGCGCGGCGTGCGTCACCTTCGGCGTGGGCACCTTCAGCATCCTCAACGCGCTGGCCGGTTCGTACGTCGAGCAGGTGCCGGTGGTGCTCGTCAACGGCTCGCCCGCGTCGCAGTCGCGGACCACGGAGCGGCGCGAGGGCGTCCTCTTCCACCACTCCACCGGCACCCTCAGCGCAGACGAAGAGTCGGTGCGGAACGTGACCGTCGCGCGCGAGGTGGTGCGCGACCCGCTCACCGCGCCGGGGCAGATCGACCGCGCGCTGACGGCGATGCTGACGTGGAAGCGCCCCGTCTACATCGAGGTCTACGCCAACGTCTGGTCGCTCCCCTGCGCCGGGCCGGCCGGGAAGCTCGAGGCGGGCCCGCTCCCCACGCTGCAGGCCTCGCTCGACGCGGCGCTCGACGCCACGCTCGAGCACCTGTGGAAGGCCGAGCTGCCAGTGATCTGGGCGGGGCACGAGGTGCACCGCTTCGGGCTGCAGGACCTCCTCCTCGAGATCGTCCGCGAGACCGGCTTCCCCTTCGCCACCGACCTGCTGGGGAAGGGGCTGGTCCCCGAGAACACGCCGGGATTCGTGGGATGCTACGACGGCGCCTCGGCCAGCGAGAAGACCAAGCGCTTCGTGGAGAAGGCCGACTGGCTCCTCGGCCTGGGCAACCTGGTCACCGACGACTTCCTGCAGCTGGTGAAGGACAGCTACGGGACGATGTCGCTGGCGTGGAACAACTCCGTGCGCGTGGGCACCGCCGTGTGGGACTGCGCCCCCCTGCGCGACTTCATGGAAGGGCTCCTCCGCCGCCTGCGCGAGCGGAAGTACGGCGCCCCCGCCGATGCCGCGCCCGCGCTGGCCGCCGCCGGCGCGCCGTTGCTGATGGCCATGGCCGCGTCCGACGCGGCGGAGGCGGAGGACCCGCAGGTGACCTACGACCGCTTCTTCGCGCGGATGGAAAGCTGGGTCGACGAGGGGATGGTGCTGATGGCCGACACCAGCATCGTGCTCTACTCCGCGGCCGAGCTCCCCGTGAACCGGGCCGGCGGCTTCATCGCGCAGGCGGCGTGGAACTCGATCGGCTACACCACCGGCGCCTGCCTGGGCGTGGGCTTCGCGGAGGGCGACCGGCGCGCGGTGGTGTTCACCGGCGACGGCGGGTTCCAGATGGTGGCCCAGGCGCTCTCCGACGTGGTGCGCGCGAAGCACGGCGCCATCGTGTTCGTGTTCGACAACGCGCTGTACGGGATCGAGCAGGCGTTCGTGAACTACCGGTACTTCACCGAGGGCCAGCCCGCCGAGGCCTTCGACTTCCTGCACGCGTGGGACTACGCGCGCCTGGTGGACGTCTTCCGCGGCGGCTGGAGCGCCACCGTCACCACCATGGGCGAGCTGGAGGACGCGCTCGAGAAGGCGCGCGACAACGCCGGCTCGCTTTCCCTCATTACCCTGCGCATCCCGCAGAACGACATCACCCGCCAGATGCTGGAGCAGGCCGGCGCCTGATCTCCATCGCGGCGGACCGCCCGTAGACCGGGAGAAAAAAGAGCGAGGAGCCGCGCGGCTCCTCGCTCTTTTTCGGGTTCGTCGATCGCGGCACGATCCACGTCCCCGTGCATCCCAGGAACTGCCTTGTCTCACGCGGAGACACGGAGACGCGGGGAACTGCATGAGGTTTCTCCGCGTCTCCGCGGCTCCGCGTGAGGATCAAGAAGCGTCGTTCACGCAAATTCGAAGAGGGCGCGGGGATCTCTCCCAGCGCCCCCTCTCGACGCGTCTGCCTCGCGATCCGCGCGGGCGTCAGTGCACCGCGTTGATCATGTCGAACATGGGGAGGTACATGGCGACCACGATGCCGCCGATCACCACGCCCATCACCACGATCATGATCGGCTCGAGGATCGAGGTCAGCGCGCTCACCGCCGCGTCCACCTCGTCGTCGTAGAAGTCGGCGATCTTGGTCAGCATCTCGTCGAGGCCGCCGGTCTGCTCGCCCACGTTGATCATCTGCACCACCATCGGCGGGAACACGCCGCTCTCCTTCAGCGGCTCGGAGATGGTGGCACCCGCCGAGATGCTGGCGCGGCTCTTCATCACCGCGTCGTGCACCACGCGGTTGCCCGCCGTGCGCGCGGTGATCTGCAGCCCGTCGAGGATCGACACGCCGGAGGAGACCAGCGTGCCCAGCGTGCGGGTGAAGCGCGACACCGCGCTCTTGCGCAGCAGGTTGCCGAGGACGGGGAAGCGCAGCATCAGCCGGTCGAGCTGCAGCTTGCCGTTGTCGGTCTTGTAGTACTGCCGGATCCCGAACACCACCGCGATCCAGAAGAGCACCACCAGCCACATGTAGTGCTGCAGGAAGTTGCTGAGCGCCAGCACCACCCGCGTGGGCGCCGGCAGCTGCAGCCCCGCGCCGGTGAACATCCCCGCGAACACCGGCACCACCTTCCACAGCAGGATGGTGGTGCAGAGGATCACCACGATCAGCATCACCAGGGGGTACACCATGGCGCCCTTGATCTTGCGCGCCAGGGCGTCGTTCTTCTCCAGGAACACCGCCAGGCGCATCAGGATCACGTCCAGGATGCCGCCCGCCTCGCCGGCCGCCACCATGTTCACGTACAGCTCGGTGAACACCTTGGGGTGGCGCCGCAGCGCGTCGGCCAGCGTCTGCCCGGACTGGATGTCCTGCAGCACCTGGGCGATGATCTTCTTGAAGTTCTTGTTCTCCGTCTGCTCGGCCAGGATCGTCAGGCTCTGCACCAGCGGCAGGCCGGAGTTGATCATGGTGGAGAACTGGCGGGTGAAGATCACGACCTCGCGGGTCTTGATCCCCGTGCCGATCTGGAAGCTGATCTCCCGCGCCTTGGTGTTGACGGAGATCGGCCGCATGCGCTGGCGCACCAGCCACCCCACCACCTCCTCGCGGGTGGGGAGCTCGATCTCGCCGCTCTGGATCTCGCCGTTCAGGGCGCGGGCGCTGTACGCGAACGTGGGCATCGTTACCCCAGGGAACAGGGGACAGGGCACAGGGGACAGCGGGCGAGCCCATCACCCGCGTCCCATTCCGTCACCGCCGGGCGGAGATCCCTCCCCGCCGGGCGAACCATCACCGCGATCTCAAACGCACTTCCGCACTTTCGCACTTTCGCACTCAGGCGGGCACCGGCTCGCCCACCATCTGCAGGAACTCGTTGGGATCGCTGGAGCGCTTGAGCGCCTCCTCCAGCGCCACCTCGCGCTGCAGGTACAGCTCCTTCAGCGAGTCGTTCAGCGTCTGCATCCCGTGCTTCTTGCCGGCCTGCATGATCGAGTAGATCTGGTGCACCTTGTCGTCGCGGATGCAGGCGCGGATGGCGGGTGTGCACACCATCACCTCGGCCGCCATGGCCCGGCCGCGGCCGCGCGCCTTGGGAAGCAGCTGCTGCGTGACCACGCCCTCCAGCACGAACGCCAGCTGCGCGCGGATCTGCGGCTGCTGGTGCGCGGGGAACACGTCGATCACGCGGTTGATGGTCTCGGCCGCGCTGTTGGTGTGCAGCGTGGCCAGGCAGAGGTGGCCGGTCTCGGCGATGGTGAGCGCGGCCGAGACGGTCTCCAGGTCGCGCATCTCGCCCACCAGGATCACGTCGGGGTCCTGCCGCAGCGCGTACTTCAGCGCCCGCGCGAAGCTCTGCGTGTCGCTTCCCACCTCGCGCTGGTTGACCATGCACCCCTGGTGGCGGTGGATGAACTCGATCGGGTCCTCGATGGTGAGGATGTGGCCGCGCCGCTCCTTGTTGATCTTGTCGATGATCGCCGCGAGGGTCGTCGACTTCCCCGAGCCGGTGGGGCCGGTGACCAGGATCAGGCCGCGCGGCTTCTCGGCGAACTTCTGGATCACCGCCGGCAGGCGCAGCTCCTCGAACGTCTGGATCTTGAAGGGGATCTGCCGGATCGCGAGGGCGACGCAGCCGCGCTGGCGGTACACGTTGCCGCGGAAGCGCGCCAGGTTCTGGATGCCGAACGAGAAGTCCAGCTCGTCCTCGGTCTCGAAGCGCTTCTTCTGGTTCTCGGTGAGGATCGAGTAGGTCAGCTGCAGCGTGTCCTTGGGGGTGAGGACGTAGTCGGTCACGCTGTCGGTGATGTGCCCGTCCACGCGCACCTTGGGGCGCTCGCCGGCGGTGATGTGCAGGTCGCTGGCGCCGCGCTCGATCATCTCCTCCAGGAGCGAGCGCAGGTTCAGCGTCCGGGTCGCCTCGCGGGCGGTGGGGGCTTCGGCGGCGATGGTCATTCGTCAGGTCCTGCGGTTCAAGCGGAAACGGAGAAACGGTGGAGCGGCGGCCCGGTCACCCGGCCGCGGTCTCCTTGATCACTTCCTCGAGCGTGGTGATGCCCTTGCGCACCTTCACCATCCCGTCCATGCGCAGCGTCAGCATCCCCTCGGCCACGGCCTGCTGCTGCAGCTCGGCGGTGCTGGCGCCCTGCAGGATCATGCGGCGCAGCGTGGGGCTCATCGCCATCACCTCGTACAGGCCCTGGCGCCCCCGGTACCCGCTGCCGCCGCACTGGTCGCACCCCTTGCCGCGGTAGAAGGTGGTGTTGCGCATGTCGTCCTCGCTGATCCCGCCCACCTTCAGGTACTCGTCGGGATACTTCGCTTCTTCCTTGCAGTTGCTGCAGATGCGGCGGACCAGGCGCTGGGCGGTGATCAGGTTCACCGCCGAGGCGACGTTGAACGGCTCGATCCCCATGTCCACCATGCGGGTGATGGTGGAGGGCGCGTCGTTGGTGTGCAGCGTGGAGAGCACCAGGTGGCCGGTGAGCGCCGCCTTGATGCCGATGGACCCCGTTTCCAGGTCGCGGATCTCGCCGACCATGATGATGTTGGGGTCCTGGCGCAGGAACGCCCTGAGCGCCGCCGCGAAGGTCATCCCGACGTCCGTACGCACCTGCACCTGGTTGATGCCGTGCAGGTTGTACTCGACCGGGTCCTCCGCGGTCATGATGTTGACCTCGTGGGTGTTGATCTTCGACAGCGCGCTGTACAGCGTCGTCGTCTTCCCCGAGCCGGTGGGCCCGGTGACCAGCACCATCCCGTAGGGGTTCATGATCGCCTTCATGAAGTCGGCTTCGGCCTTGGCCTCCATGCCGAACTTCTCCAGGTCGAGCGTCAGGTTCCCCTTGTCGAGGATGCGGAGCACGATCTTCTCGCCGAACAGCGTCGGCAGCGTGCTCACGCGGAAGTCGATCACCCGCTTGCCGAAGCGCAGCTTGAGGCGGCCGTCCTGCGGCACCCGGCGCTCGGCGATGTTCAGGTCCGACAGGATC